>JBGPEF010000267.1:0-7610 GCA_041482675.1 Tepidisphaeraceae bacterium
ATCGCGGCGGGCTCGGGCGATTTTGTTCAGGGTGGGAAGCCAACGTGATTCAAAGGAGTTGGCGGACGGGGACGTCGAGGGCGCGGGCAATTCGGCTGAGGGTATCGAGCTTTGAATGGCTGGGGTTGTTCAAGATGCGGCTGATGACGGCGGGGGTGACTTTCAGGCGAGTGGCCAGGTCGCGCTGGTTGATGCCGCGCTGTTTCATGAGCTGCTTGATTCGGTGGGCGATGCTTTCCTGGGGGGAGTTGCCGGTGAATTCGAACTCGGCGCTGGTTCCGGCGGCTTCCTGAGCGTCGTTGTGTCGAATTGCTTTGGCCAGACGCTTATTTAAGTGGGCTCGAAGGTGCTGACTGGCAGATTTGTCGGGGATCGTGTCGAGTAGTTTGCGGCCTTGCTCTTTGGCGATGTTCATACGGCGATTGTACCATTGGTGGTTCCGTGGGGCGGGTTTAGGTGCTTAGTCGGAGACTTCATTTCCTAGAAAGTTTTCAATTGTTTTGGCTATTTGGATTCGAACGCATCAAACCATTCGCGGAACCGATGAGACGACATGCCGAGCCACTGGTCTATGGTCCTGATCTTTTGATTCCACCAGCCGACGGGATAGGAAAACAGCGTAGATTCCGCTGCTATGAATTCAGTTTTCTGCCCGGCACTGTCTTCGCCAAGCCATGCCTGTAGATTCTGAGAGTGAATAGGACTCATCGATTCCCAAGTTTGTCTTCCGGAAAGCCATCCGGCTTCGGCGACTGCATTTCGAGAATGTACGCACCGCAAGATGGCTAAGAAGAGCGCAGCGGTGGCGTGAACCGCCTCTTTGAGTGTGGCCTTCTCGACATTCTGCCAGCGGTCATGCTTTAGATCTGTATAAGCAGACCACCATGGCAGTTTCTGGTATTTCCCACTCTCCCAAAGCTCAAACGGCCGAACTTGGAGCGGCTGTTCGCCCCAAAAGACCACCCAACGACCAAAGATAGAGCCTTCAACGCCGGATTTTCCGAACATGTCGAAATAGTCGCTGATGTTTAAATTTTGATCGGTTCGACCAGGTGCGGACATCTTCACTGTGACTTTCCACAGAGAATCAAGTTGATGGCAGGCATCGATAATGCAGTCGGCGAGAATTGGAGACCACACGTGCTCGTGAGCCGGACAATAAGGGACATGGCGCAAGACCTCATTGAGTGAAGCCTCGATCGCTAAAAAGCCATCCAAGATATGCCGCTCTGGAAAGGCATTTGTTGGCATCATGTGTCCTTCGCGATTGAAAGCCCTGTTGGGTTTGATTCCCTTAGCGGCCGTGGCACTTCTTAAATTTGCGCCCGCTTCCACACGGGCAAGGATCGTTTCTCCCGACCTTCCGCCGCGGCATAACTGGCAGTGGTTGTTGAGGCACCTCCGGATACTCTGAATATGTGCCATGAATTCGATTCAAGTTCTGAAGAATTCCGAGGTCCTTTTGTAGCGATTCGGCTTCCGCAGCCATTTCTGGCGTCCAAGAGCGCGCATCGAAATACATCAGGTCTTCCGAGCAATGATCTTCGCTTGTAGGCGAGATCGCGATGCCGACGATATCGAGTGCGTCTGGGTTAACATGCTTACAAATTGTGCAATAAGCGCTGAGAAGATTCAGGCGCACCTCGCGATAATCGGCTTCAGTGCGCGCGTGCGTCGAGGGCAGCGCCAATAGAACGTAGTACGGCTCCTCAGGCTTGAGACCTTGGTAGACCCGAACGAATCGCTGGCGACCATTTGCCTTATTCGCAACCTCCAAAAGACCACTGGCGAGCATCCGCCGGCGCAGACGATTTTCCTTCGCCAGCATGCGTAAGGATATTTCTGACTCGTGCGGTCCACTTGAATTTGTGAACTCCTGTGTCCCCGCCATGATGTGATGGCTGAACTTCTCGATGAGTTCGTCCCATAGATAGCTCACCCGATTGGCTTCCACCTGAGCCAACCGTCTCGGATGAGTTCGAAATTCTTCCCATTGGACCTCGTCCACTAAAACGGCATTGCAATCTTTTGGCACATTGAAGTCGTGCTCGCCATTCGGGTTCATGTTGCGGAGATAAAGGGGAAGTAAGTCTTCCTCGCCCGTTGCGAACACCGCTTTCTTCTCAGCAACGAGAGCTTCCTTTTTGGCAAGGTAAGAGACAAAATCCGGAGTCGTATCCAATGTCTTCATGACAATGTCGAGACTGGTGTCGTCGAAGATATGGACGTACCCTCTGGCAAGATCAATTTGACCGACCTTAAAAGGAAGATAGTCGGGTTCCGACGTATTAAAATGCTCTGGCCCAACGATGGTTGAGTCGATCATTAGGCTGCCACTACCGCCTCCGAAGTAGCTCCGACATGCTCCCGCCGCCCCATGGGCCACCACGATCCGATGGAACCGGGCTGTTCGTAGATCGGGTAGCGGGATCGGAAACGGCTTGGTGCATTTTGGATCTAAGTACAGGCGATTTGGAAAGGTTTTAATCCAGCGCTCAGCCCCCCAAATCTGCTTGGCTGCTTCCATCACCGAAGATTTAAACCAGCGGCACCACGCGACTTTGATGTCAGCGTGATCGGGGAATTTGCAATCTTTGTCGGAGAAAATAATGACGTCATTCCCGAACACGATCAGCAGGTCGCACAACTCCCGCCCGGGCCGTTGATAAACGCACGGATGGCTCCAGAATTTAAGGAATGAGCGTTCCCCGAGGCGCTGCAGGTATCGCTCCGAATCTGTCGTACCTGATCCCCTCTCAACACGCGCGCGAGGAGTCACCGTCGAACCTAATGGAGTATCGGCCTGGCGCGCTGAACCTTCCATGATCCAGAATTGTAGGCAAAGCCAATGGGATCGGATTCCCTCGACCTAAAACAGCTTAATCGCCGGCAAATCCGACCTGCCCATGAGGAATTGATCGACCCCTCGTGCCGCCTGGCGGCCTTTGGAGATGGCCCAGACTACGAGGGATTGGCCGCGGCGCAGGTCGTTGGCGGCGAAGATCGGCCGAGATGGGGTATTAAGGCATGTCAAAGGCGGCCCGGATGGCGGTGAATATGTGGAGCATTCGGGTTTTGGTGAGATTGGTGATGACGGCAGCCAACGCGGCACGAGGGATGGTGAAGATGTTGTCCAGGCTGGCGGCGCAGACGGTGGGGAGGCCATCAGCAGGCTCGAGCACGACCTCGCTGGGGATATTTCGGATGGTGCGAGTGATCGGGGCGACGGTGAGGCTGTTGAGTTTGCCGATCGCGGCATCGCGAGTGAGAATCAACACGGGCCGGCGCCCGAACGGCGGCGGGAGCTGCGCCCAAACGATGCTGCCCTGCTGGATTCTGGGCACGATTGCTTAAGCCTCCCAATCTGAAAAATCCTCGGGGGGCAGAACGGCGGCCGCAGCGGCGACTGAGCCGGCCACCAGGGCGTCGTCGGTGGTGGCAGGAAGATCTGTATCGGGGATTATTTCGACGACGTTGCGCTTGCGACTGACAACCCGCAGGGTGACGGCGCTTGTGGCCCGGCTGCCGGCATTGCGAAGCGCGGTCAGGAGCGCGGGCACGCCATTTTGAGAGGTGAGATCGATGCCGCAGGAGACTCCTTCGCGTCCATTGACTCGCATGGCGTCCCCGCGGACATAATCGCGGGCCGCGCGGGCCTCATAATCGGGAGGAGCGGCCTCGGTAATGCGGAGTCGATCGGGCTGGTGATAGGAGACGGTGATTGTGACGGTTGAGCGGGCGGCGGCGGCGGCCTTTCCAAGCAATTGTTGAAGGAGGTGGAGGGCGGACTTTTGCAAGGTGAGTTGGTAGAAGGGAGTCCGGCCGAAGGCGCCGCCAGAACCGAGGACATAGCCCAAGACTTTCCGGTCAGATTTGGTAGAAATCACGCGATTGCTCCTTAGCCTGAAGTTTAGAAACCAACTAGGCTTACGTCAAGTGTTTTTAGTAAGTGTCTATAAAAACACTATGGTCCCTCCGCTGCATCTGAAGCGTAATCGTTGCTTTAGAAAAGCTTTATGGCTGGCAGGTCGGAGCGGCCCATGAGGAATTGATCCACGCCTCGTGCCGCCTGGCGGCCTTCGGAGATGGCCCAGACGACGAGGGATTGGCCGCGGCGCATGTCGCCGGCGGCGAAGATGCCGGGGAGGGCGGTCATGTAATTTTGATCGACCTTGACGTTGCCGCGGCCGTCTTTTTCGAGGGCGAGCTGGTCGATGGGGCCGGGGTGTTCGGGGTGGATGAAGCCGAGGGCGAGGAGGCAGAGATCGCAGTCCATTTCGAATTCGGAGCCGGGGATTTCCTTCATGGTCATGCGGGCGTCGGCGCCCTTGGCCCATTCGAGGCGGATGCCGATGAGTTTTTTGACGATGCCGTTTTCGCCCTGGAAGGATTTGGTGTTGATGGAATAGTCGCGGATGCGGGCGGGGCGGGATTTGTCCTGGCCTTTTTGCAGGATGGCGCTCTCTTCGTGGGCGGAGCTGGTGCGGAGGATCATGGGCCAATAGGGCCAGGGCATGTCGGGGGTGCGCTCGTCGGGAGGCTTTGGGAGGAGCTCGAACTGAGACACGGAGGCCGCGCCCTGGCGGTGGGCGGTGCCGAGGCAGTCAGCGCCGGTGTCGCCGCCGCCGAGGATGATGACGTGCTTGCCGTGGGCGGAGATGAAGTCCTTGTCGGGGATGTTGTCGCCGAGATTGCGCTTGTTTTGCAGGGGGAGGTAATCCATGGCTAAATGGATTCCCTTCAGCTCGCGGCCGGGGACGGTGAGGTCGCGGGCCTTGGTTGCGCCGCCGCAGAGGACGATGGCATCGAAATCGCGGCGGAGGTCTTCGACTTTGATGTTGAAGCCGACGTTGGCGCTGGTGATGAACTTGATGCCTTCCTCCTCCATGAGGCGGACGCGGCGGAAGACGACTTCTTTTTCGAGCTTGAAGTTGGGGATGCCGTAGGTGAGCAGGCCGCCGACGCGGTCGGAGCGCTCGAAGACGGTGACGTGGTGGCCGGCTTTATTGAGCTGGGCGGCGGCGGCGAGTCCGGCGGGGCCGGAGCCGACGACGGCGACTTTCTTGCCGGTGCGGAACGCGGGAGGCTGCGGTTTGACCCAGCCTTCGGCGAAGGCGCGGTCGATGATGTTTTGCTCGATGAGCTTGATGGTGACGGGTTTTTCGTTGATGCCCAGGACGCAGGCCTCTTCGCAGGGGGCGGGGCAGACTCGGCCGGTGAATTCGGGAAAGTTGTTGGTTTTGTGGAGCATGTCGAGGGCATCTTTCCACCGATTTTTGTAAACGAGGTCGTTCCAGTCGGGGATGATGTTGCCCAGGGGACAGCCGTTGTTGCAGAAGGGGATGCCGCAGTCCATGCAGCGAGCGCCCTGGTCCTGCATTTTCTTTTCGTGCTGGCGGCGGTCGCCGAATTCGAGGTAGATTTCGTCCCAGTCGAGGATGCGGAGTTTGACGTCGCGCCGCCTGGGGGTTTCGCGGGGGATTTCTTTGAAGCCGGTGGGTTTGCCCATTTTAAAAAACCGAGTAGCTGTTGCTACCCCTCCTGCATTACTAGATGTTCTCGCGGAGTAAACGTCAGGATTGCGGTGACCTGCGCCTGCTCGTCGATAGAAAGTTTGGCCCTGAGCTCTTTCCAAAGCCTAAGCTGGCGAGAGAGCTCATCCTTTCCAGAAAAGCCCTTCCAGATGACAACGCCGCCGATTTTCGAATCGGATTCGGGACGATCGATAGCGATTTCCGCGCTGGGAAAAGCCTCTCGCAGAATCGTTCGAACTTTTTTTAGAGTTCTGTCCATTTGCTCAGTCCGATCTTGACTATGGTAGTCGCCGCGACGGCGGCCACACGTGCATTCTCTTTCAAGAAATCGCCTTTGATCCTGCGATCCAATTCGGCGCGTTTCAGGAAGAGCCGCAAATCATTGTCGGATCGGTATCGATGGCTATTGGTCCATCGCACTGCCAACGCAGTAAGGGCAGTTCCGAATTCCGGGAGTTGCTGCGGCGGCAAGACCTCGCGGAAGCCACCGCGCGACAGCTGGTGTAGATCGTGGCGCGCATCCATTTCCGAAGATTTTTTTGCCCGATACGCCCGGAATATACACTCAACAGCAACCCCGGCTACATATATCGCCAAGCCATAGAGCCCGATTTGATATAGCCGACCGATTTCCGCTGAACGATCCTGTGCTGCTTGTTTGTATTGCTCCGCGACAACTGGAAGCGAGCGGAGGGATGCCTTTTTTTTACCCATTCATCTGTTCCTATGCCCCCGCCGTTTGGCGCTGGGCCAATTTGCGGGCTTGCTCTTCGATTTCGGCCTGTTTTTCGAGGACGCGGCGGTAGTCGTTGGGCATGACTTTGACGAATCGGCGGAGCTCGTTTTCCCAATCCGTCAAGATTCCCTTGGCGATGGGGGATTCGGTGAAGCGGACGTGGTTCTCCAGCATTTTGTGAATGAGGGCGATGTCTTCGGGCTTGTCGGGGGATTCGAGGGAGACCATGTCGGGGTTGCACAGGTCTTTGAAGGTGCCATCTTCGTTGTAGACGTAGGCGATGCCGCCGCTCATGCCGGCGGCGAAGTTGCGGCCGGTGGGGCCGATGACGACGACGCGGCCGCCGGTCATGTATTCGCAGCCGTGATCGCCGACGCCCTCGACGACGGCGTGGACGCCGGAATTGCGGACGCAGAAGCGTTCGCCGACGACGCCGCGGATGTAGATTTCGCCGGCGATTGCGCCATAGCAGATGACGTTGCCGGCGATGATGTTTTGCTCGGCTTTGAAGCCTTTGGCCAGCGCTTCTCGCGGGGGGAAGAGGGCGATGCGGCCGCCGGAGAGGCCTTTGCCGAGGTAGTCGTTGGAATCGCCTTCGAGGACGAGGGTGATGCCTTTGGCGAGGAATGCGCCGAAGGATTGGCCGGCGGAGCCGGTGAATTTGAAGGAGATGGTGTCGTCGGGGAGGCCGGCGTAGCCATAGCGTCTGGCGAGTTCACCGGAGAGGGTTGCGCCGACGGTGCGGTTGGTGTTTTGGATGGGCAATTCGTGGCGGACTTTTTGCTTGGAATCGAGGGCGGGTTTGGCGAGTTGGATGAGCTGATTGTCGAGGGCCATTTCCAGGCCGTGGTCCTGTTTTTGGACGTTGTGGATGGCGACGTCGGCGGGGACGTCGGGGCGGGAGAGGATGACGGAGAGGTCGAGGGTGCGGGCCTTGGGGTGGGTGGAGACATCCATGAATTCGAGGAGGTCGCAGCGGCCGACCATTTCGGTGACGGTGCGGAAGCCGAGCTGGGCCATGATTTCACGGAGCTCTTCGGCGACGAAGAACATGTAGTTGATGACGTGCTCGGGTTTGCCCGTGAACTTTTTGCGGAGGTCGGGGTCTTGAGTGGCGACGCCGACGGGGCAGGTGTTGAGGTGGCAGACGCGCATCATGATGCAGCCGGAGGCGATGAGGGGGGCGGTGGAGAAGCCGATTTCTTCGGCGCCCAGGAGCATGGCGATGGCGACGTCGCGGCCGGTTTTGATCTGGCCGTCGGTCTGGAGAACGATGCGGCCGCGGAGGTTGTTCATGACCAGGACCTGCTGGGTTTCGGCGAGGCCCAGCTCCCAGGGGA
>JBGPEF010000268.1:0-7591 GCA_041482675.1 Tepidisphaeraceae bacterium
CACCGATCAGTTCTGGAGCGAAGCCGGCATAGAGCCCATCCTCTCTCTGCGAGCGATGTGGCTCAGTCAGGACGACCGCTGGCAACGCTACTGGGCCTCCCGTCCCGCGTACTCAAGGGCGGCCTAAAGTGTCACGCACCCAAGCTAATGTCGCCGGCCGGTCGTCCGATTGCCTCGGCTTCAATGGGGAGTTACGATTGTTCTCTTTGGGTCATGGTGGGCAGCTATGCGTTTGTCGGAACTTCTCAAACCGCAGAACATCAAGGTTGGATTGGCCGCGCGAAATAAGAACGAGGCCATCGCCGAGTTGGTAGGCCTTCTGGCCGAGAATAAAGAAGTGAATGATGCGAAGAAGGTGCTGGATGCGGTGCTGGAGCGCGAGGGGACGCGGACAACCGGAATTGGGAACGGGCTGGCGATTCCGCACGGCAAGTGCACCGGGACCGATCACCTTGTGATGGCCGTGGGCAAGGCAACCACGCCGATTGATTTTCAGGCCATTGACGGGCGGCCGGTGACGTGGATCTGGCTTCTGACTTCCCCGCCCGACAAAACCGGGCCGCACATCCATGCCCTGGCCCGCATATCCCGGTTGATGACCATCGACAGCTTCAGGCAAACCCTGGCGACGGCAAAAACTCCGCAGGATGTCTTTGACATTATCCAGAAGCAGGAGAATTCGCTGTAGAGTGGTGGTGGGGCAAGCCCCACCCTACGCGGCAGACGTCACTGGATTTTCAGGTTGGCCATTTCCTCTTTGAGACGGGCCCGCAGAATTTCCTGCCGCTGAAGGTGCGCCACGATGGCCGAGAGCCAGGACTGGGTCTGGCGGCCTTCCACGTCGTTTTCCAGCTTCTTGAATTCGGCTCCGATACGTTGCGTCTTGTCGGGAAGCTGGCGAACATGACGGACCCGGCCATCCAATAGCACTTCGGTATCCTCGAAATGAAGGAGCACGCGCAGCCGCTGATCGGCGGCGAGGATCGGCTCTCCGCTGGTATCCATGCTCAGCCCCAGGCCGCCGACGCTCAGATCCACGAGCTTGGCGCCCACTTCCAGCGCGGCCGAGGGGCGGTCGCGGAGGATGGCGTGGTCGGGAATTCTCCAGGCGCGCACCTCGACAGTGGCGTCATCGCCCACCGAGACCCGATACGACGATCGCCGCTGGATGACGTGGACCTCGCGGGGATATTTGACTGGAAGCGCCTCGGGCGGCAAATCGGCCAGGCGGGGGCCCAGCAGTGAGGTGAAAATCACCTTGTTGGCGCCGCTGCGGAAGGCGATGCCGATGTGGGCGCTGTCAGCGATGAGCTTTTCGAGAAACGTCGGCTCGGCCGGGACGGACTGCATCAGAAACGCCCCGTCGCCATCCGCAAGGAATCGGGATTTGAAATGACGAAAGGCCCCATCCAAAGGAAGGGAGATGACGGCGCTGGCGCGCTGGGTGATGGCGTCGCGGAGTAGATCGAGAGAGGAGTCGGGCATGTCGATATCTTCGGGCGCACGGCGGCCCTTTTGAGCTATCGGCTAGTTTTTTGCCTCAACGTGAATTGGATGCCGTCGGGGCAGCGCCAACGCTGGCGGAAAGGGACGAGAGGCGGTCGCTGGAGAGGTGGATGACCAGCGTATCCCCGCCCTGAACGAGATCAGACCCTTTGGGCGAGTGATCGGCCGATCCAGCCGACGGAGTGCGGGCGAGGATGCGAAGGTTTTCATCCCCTTCGACTTTGTCCACGCGGTGGCCTGCCAGGCGGGTGTCCTGGGAGAGTTTCAGCTCGCAGGTGACATGGGGGACTCCGGCGATCATGGAGGAGCCCAAAACGTTGGCGTTCATGGCCATGGCCGCGACCATCGGTGCGGCCAGCGCGGAGGACGAGAACGCGGCATCGACCATGATTGCCGAAGAAATCTTCGAGGCGATCTGCTGGTCATACAGGCGCATTATGACGCGGATTTTCGGATTGAGCCGGCGGGAATCGAGGGCCACTTCGAGGTTGGCCATGTCGTTGTTGGTGGCAATGATCACCACCCGCGCCTCGCGGATGCCGGCGTCGATCAGGGCCTGATCCTCGGTCATGTCGCGCAGGAGCACGGGCACGGAAAGCTCGCGGGCGAGGGCGAGGAAGCGCTTTTCCTTGTCCTTTTCAATCACCACGACGGGGATGCCGGCGGAGGTAAGCTCCTGAAGCACCTTCGCCCCCAGGTGCCCCAGGCCGCAAAGGACGATGTGATCGCGATAGGTGGAGGCCATGACTTTCATCCACTCCTTCTCGCCGTGTTTTCGCGAGATCATGAGCAGGGCGAAGCGGACGATGCCTTCGCCGATGAGCAGAACGCCGATGACGGGATAAATGCCGGTGAGCAATTTCAAATACCACGCCTCCGGCGGGGCGTAGATGGGCTGGGAAAGCAGTGCCATCCAGCCGCCGTAAAGACAGGTGGAGAAGGAGGGGGCTTTGCCTCCGAGTTGTTCCTGCGGAGTAATTGAATAAAGCGCTGCGCCCAGGACAACGGCCAGGAGCAGGGAGCAAAGCGTCCAACGGAACTCGCGCAGCATGGCCAGGAAATAGAGGCAGGCCAGCCTGGGCCGGCCAGCGCGGCGCGGGAAGTTTTTGTTCACCGCCGCGACGCGGAGGCGCGGAGAATGCGGAGTTGCTGCGGTCACGGCTTTGGCGCGCTCTTGGAGAGGAGATACGCGAGCAGATCGTTGAATTCCTCGGGTTTAGTCAATTCGTGAAAGTTGTCGGGCATGAGGGAACGTTGGGAGAGGAGCCGCTTGGCGATTTGATTCTTCGGCACCTTTACTTCTTTGCCGAGGGTATCGGCGAAAACGATCAGCTCGCCTTCCTCGCGGCGCTGAAGGCCGGTGACATCCGTGCCATCCTTGAGGGTGACGATCGAGTAGAAGAATGCTGGATCGACATTGCGGTTGGGGTCGAGGATGTCTTCGACAATCCGGTCCAGGCCGCGGGCGGCGATGCCGTCGAGCTGCGGCCCGATATTGACGCCTTTACCTTCGATGGTGTGGCAGACGGCGCAGTTGGTGGTGAAAATCAATGCGCCTTTTTCGGGCGAGGCCGATGCCGGTTTATATGCGGCCCTGCGCTGATCGATGGTTTTTTGCAGCTCCTCGCTGAGGGGGAACCAGCCTTTGGTCAGTTTGGCGATGCGCTCGTTGAGCTGCGGGATTTTGGCCGCGGCGAGTCGTTCCTTGACGGATGCTTCCAGCAGAAGCCGCGGCGAGGCTTTACCCGTGGTGATCCGCTCGAGCAGAAGATTTGCGCCTTCGGGGGTCGAGGCCAGTGTGACGGCGAGCTTGGTTTGCAGAGACTGCGGAGCCGATTGGAGGGCGTCGGCGATGGCATTGCGGCCGGCGTCGGTTTTCATCTCGCCCAGGGCCTGCGCGAGTTGCTCGCGGAAAGGGCCCGGCTGCGTGGGATCGGCCAGGAGGCGGGTGAGGAGCTCGGTGCCGGTTTTCATGGCCGCAAGCGCCTTTGCGGCCGCGGATCGGGTGTTGACGTTGGCGGCATTGTCCTGGAGAAGTTTTCGAAGGGGATTTTCCAGCTTGGTGGATTTGAGAGTACCGGCGATTTCGGCGGCAGCCAATTGAAGCCGGGCGACGCGCCCCACATCTTTGCCGCGATAAGCCAGCATCTCGGCCGCCAGATCCTCGCCCCAGGCGATGCCCGCTGCGCTAAGCGGTTTGCCGCGCTGGGCGACGCCCTCCATTAAACCTTTGAAAAAGTTGAGCTGCTCGTCGATGCTCTTTGCGTTGAGCGAACGACCCAGGGTGATGGTTGAGTCCAGCTCGCCCTCGGGAATGTAGCGGGCGATGTGCTTGAAATAAGCGCTGCCGGCGCCCTGGCCCCTGGTTTTGAGGTGATTGAGCAGGAAAGCCGCCGATTGCGGATTCGGCACAGCCAGGCAGATGCCGGCGAGGGTGGATTGGTCCTGCTCACTCAGTTGCCCCGGCAGTCTTTCGAACACGCCGGGGGCCCGCAGTTGATTGCGCAGCGAGGCGCGAATCGTGTAATTCAGATGCGTATCCTGTGGGTTGGCGGCCGAGAGCGCATCGAGCAGCGGGCGAATATTTTCAGCGCCGGCATGCCACGCCAGAGCATCGGCAGCACAGCGCTGCACCAGCGGATCGCCATCCTTCAGGGCGCTGGCGGCGAGGTCGTGCTGCTCCCCAATCCAGTTGGGCCGATCCGCGAGGATTCTCATCGCGTGAGCCCGCACCAGCGCATCCTGATCGCGCGCCGCCGCGGCCAGGAGCGGATCATCCAGCGAATCGAGCCGCTGGAGAAGCCAAAGGGCGTGGACCTTTTGATCGACATTGGCCGGCTTTTCGATGGCGATCTGGAGTGCAGTGGCGGCCGATTGCCCGACGCGATCGGCGATCTGATCAGCCGCCAGCATACGCAGGGCGAGATTGGGTTTGGCGAGACAATCGATAAGAACTTTCACATCCGCCGTCGAAAGATCGGGCGTTGGCGTCGGTTTTTGATTGCCGTCCGGACCGCGATAGACGACCCGCCAGATGCGGGCGCGTTGCCGGTCGCGGCCGGGATGATCGAGCGGCACTTCATAGTGCCCAATGATGCGATTGTAAAAGTCCGCGATGTATAGCGTGCCGTCAGGGGCGAGCGTGATATCAACCGGACGAAACCAGGGATCGTCGCAGCTTAGAAAATCCGGCTGAAGTTTGGCCTCGCGCGTTGAGCCCTTCTCAATCGGCGAATCGCGATTGATCCGGCAGGTCATGGGATTGCCGATGAACCAGTTCTTCTGGAATTCGGCCGGAAACTGATCGGCCGCGTAATAAACGACGCCGGCGATCGCGGTGGAACCGTGCTCGTGCTTCATCATGGCCGGCGCGAAGCCCAACCCATCGTGCGAATTGCCAAAATGCGGATAAACACCACCGTGCAACACATTATTAACCGCCTGGCTGTGACAGTCGGAGATGTAAATGTTCCCTTGCGGATCGAACGCCATCCCAAAAGGATTGACCAGCCCCCAGGAATATTGCTCCGCGTGCGAGCCGTCGATTTTCATCCGATAGACATTGCCGGAATTGAGCGTGAAATCCTTCCCATCCGCGCCCTTGATCGTCGAGCTGTTGGAAAAGCCGTGCGTGGCATACAGCCAGCCATCGAACCCGCGGCGGAAGGAGTTGGTCATGCCGTGGGTGTCGCGCGTGCCGAAGGTGCCGTACAGGAGATGATCGAGATCAGCCTTGCCATCGTTGTTGGTGTCTTCGAAATAGTGGATGTACGGAATGCTGAACGCGATCACGCCGTTTTTGTAGGGGTAGACACCGGTGGGAATGTTGAGGCCCTCTGCAAACACGCTGATCTTTTCCGCGCGGCCATCGTGGTCGGCATCCTCGAGAACATGGATGGTGTCGCGGCCGGTTGTCGGGGGCTTGGCGGGAAAGGGATATTCTCGCGATCCGGTGACCCAGAGCCGCCCTTTGGCGTCGAAGGCCATGTTGATCGGCTTGTCGATGTCCGGCTCGGAGGCGACAAGCTGGATTTCAAATCCCGGCGGCAGGTGAAACATTTTCTGCTGCTCATCCGGCGTGCGCGGGCCGGCGGTGCGGACATTTTCGGCGAACGGATCGGCGGCAAACGCCGGCAGCGGAATCGCCATCAATAGTGCCGTGGAAGCCAGAAGCAGCTTGCGGTTCATGTAATTGCCTCTCCAGAAACCTCAAAAACTCAAATAGATGCGCGGAATTCCGCCTGCGGAAGCCAACGCCCATGCTCTTGGATTTACCGGCGATAAACAAGGGGTGTTGAGGTTTATCGGAAGTTGGAAAACCTGCGAATTGTGCTGGAGGCCATGGTCGAGCCGTGGTAAACTATTGCTCACACATCTGGCGTTTCGCCGAAGTATTGACAGTCGCCCTGGTGCGGGCAGGAACACATCTGAAGGAGCAGCGGCATGATCGAATCCACTTCACAGACCGGGGGAAGCGGCCTGGACCTCAGCCGGGTCGATGATCCGGAGACCCGACGGGCCATTCGCGCGGTGCATCAGCAAATGACCGAGACCATGGCCCGCCAGCAGATGGAGATCGAGGCGCTGGTCGAGGTGCTCATGGAAAAGCACATGACCAGCATCGGCGAATTCCGGCGGCACATGATGAAGCTGGCGCAGAAGGATGCGCGGGGAATGCGGCTGCACGATCAACTGATGACGCCGACCGCGAACGCCGCTGTAGCGCCCAAGCCCGTGGCGCATTAGCCATCGCCGTTCAGCAGTTCCAAAGCACTTGGCTCTCAAGTCGCGTGACAGCTCAGGCCGCAGGCGGGAAGGTCTGTAACCGCTCGGCACCCAGTGCGATGAAGGACGGCGGTAGACCGGGCGCTCCTGCCCGACATCCTTCTCAAACCAAAAAAAATCCCCGGCAAACATTGCCGGGGAGGGGGAAATCAGATTGAAACCCAGATTACTTCCTGCGGCTCACCTTCGCGGTGAACAGCGCGCCCAGCAAACCGAGCCCGCCCCAGAGGGCCGCCGGAACCGGCACGCCAACCGGAACCAGCGTATTGTGGTTGTCGGTCTGAACTTTTCCATCGAAAATGGTATGGTCCTGACTCTCGAAGAAGCTGCTGGCCGAAAGGCCGAACGTCGAAGTGAAGGAGAACGTCCCAAGCGCCGTATCACTGACTGTGCTGCCGATCGTCGGGCCGCTGTAGGTCAGAATCAGATCGGTGACCGTCGAATTATCGGTCGTCGCCCGGGTCTGGAACGCATAGTCGGGAGCGTTCGTGCTGCCGCTGCTCAGGGACCAGGATGCCGGTATTGCGAAGGTGCCGGTGAACCCCGCGAAGTCATAGATCGTGAACCCATCACCACTCATCACTTGCGAGCCCGTCGAGACGACAACCGCATAGTCCCATTTGAAATTGGGACCAACCGGCGTCACCGTCGGAGGTGCCGGAGCAAAAATCGAGTCAGCATTCGCCGAATTGATAGATGCCGCAATCCCAAGCGCAAACACCCCCGCGCCCAAAAATCTGCTCAATGCCTTCTTCATGATGCCCTTCCTGTAGAGGTGCTTCATGCACCACAAGCCCTGTCCCACTCACACGGTGAGGTATTGTGCATCAATTGCGAGCGGACGCAACAAAAAAATCTCGGATTTTCGGACGTGTGCAAATATCGGCAGTTATTGCCGCTTGCGGCAGCCCGATAAACCCTCAGCCGATAAAAACCGCTTTAAACGGCCTCGCGGCTTATTCCGTTTCGGTAAAATAGTTAATTTGCACAGAATAGGTAGGTATTGGACCCCCACAAATCGGCCGAGTGGCAGATTATTTTTGCCGACGGGCGGCCATTTTGATTTTAAGACGATAATTGACAAGTAATTACGGATTTCCTCATGATCTCTGGCTCCTTCAAGATCCCATAGAAATCGCGTCGATAGCTCAGGTACCGACGAAAGCGTCGGGGGCAGGCGGGGGAGCCGTGCTGCCGGCGATGACACCATAAAGAGGGAACGACTATGAGCGGGATCAATCCGGTTGGAAGCGGTTGGAATATTCAAAACATCACGCAGCAACCCATCCTCAAGTCCTTA
>JBGPEF010000269.1:0-7578 GCA_041482675.1 Tepidisphaeraceae bacterium
CCAGCGCCTTGTCATCCAGCTCCAGCAATTTGGCCTCCACCGTCTTCCCAACATACTTGTATTCCGGCTCCCCCGGATATGTCCTCTTGAAGTCCGATGTCTTAAACGTCAGCAACAGCGTCGGCGGCAGCGCATCCCACCGGATGGCCCAAGTCCCGCTCAGCACATTCTGCCCCGGCGTAAAACTCACCACCCCAAATGTCCCATCCCCCTTGAACGTAAAATCCCCCCCACAAGCCGGCCCCCGCCACTTCCGCACCAACTTCCCCTCCAGCGCCGCCAGCTCCCCTCCCTTCCCCGGCCGCGTCGCCGCCACCCCCTCCCCCGCCGCAATCACCTTCCCGCGCGCGTCCCCGCCCGGCGCAATTTGCAGCACCAGAGCGATCAAGACGCATAGTGCGAAAGTCGTTTTCATCGGTGGGTCCTTCAAAAGTTTTCGCGAGTGGATCGCGAATATCCACCCGCCAACCCCACTTTGACGCGGGCGAGCAAGGGAAAGTTGCGACTTTGGAGTCAAACGGGCGCGAGGTCCGCGTCGCCGCCCCCGGCTTCCGCCCGCATCATCAGAAGTTCCAGACCACATAAAACACGACGGCAGGGCGCGGTCCCGGCTGCTCATCATCCCGCAGCGAATGGCTGATGCTCGCCTTGAGCGACCAGTTGCCGTTAAACGTATAGATCGCGCCCAGCGTGGCGGCGGAGGTATGTTCGCCGGGCTGGTCGACCGGAACCAGACCGTAGAGTTCCGCCCCCAACGCGAAATGCTTGTCAAAATTGTAGAGTATCCCGACGCCCCAGAAAGCCACGTCCGAAGCCGAACCGTCCAAGGCCCATTGATAGCCCGCCTCGGCGAAGTGGTAGCAGTTGCCCACATTCTTGCCCAACTCGATGGGAAGCTGGGCCCGCCAGATGCCATCGCTCAGACCCCGATCCGTGCGCGCGGTCGGGATCGTCACCTTCGGCGCGATGGAGAGCGCGGGCCGCCAGCCGGAGGGATACTCTTCGAGGAAGCGCCATTTCACCTTGAAGTCGGTGGTTCCAAAGCCGTAGACGCCCGGCCCGCTGTCGGGGTTCAGGCCGACTCCCGCGATCGTGAGATCTAGACGGATTATCGGAACGATCGCGTAGTTGATATCGAGAATCGGGCCGGTCACCACGTTGCCATCGCGGTTGCGTTCGGCGGCCGCCCCGAGCTTGATTTCCCAGCCCGGTGAGAAAAGCGGATCATCGGTGAAGAACGGAGAATCCGCGCGGGCGGATGTCCCGGAAGCAAGCGGAATCGCCGCGCCCCAAAGCGCGCACCAGAAGATTCGCTTCCAGCCCTTCACCTTCGCCCTCGCCCTGTACATCTGCCAATACAGAATGCTCCCAGTGATGGTCAATACCACCAGCGCAGTTCCCCACAGCATCCCGCCCACCACCCCGCCATCTCCCAATATCTCACCGGTATGGATTCGCAGCATCAGAGACTCACGCTCATCGTCGGCCTGCTTCTCGATGGCCGCCGTGTTGGCGTTGACAATGAATTTCTGGTTCTTGACGCCGGATGTGTGAAGAACGAATGTCGGGTGGTCGCCCTTTAACTGCAACTCGACGTTATCGAGCTTGTCAGACCCGACCTTCGCCCGGACCGCCGCCTGGGCCGCCGCCAGCTTGGGAGCGAAGACATCGAGCGGGCTGTCAAGCGAATACGCTGAAACCATCGTCGCCAGCCGCTCCCGTGTTGCTTCGTCCTCCCCGAAAAACTGCTGGATTTGCAGGATAATACCTGTCACGCCGACACTCAGTAGGAAGATTGCTGCCAAGAGACTTACCCATCGATGCCACTTCCGCATGTGACGCTCCTTTGGAAGACCCGGATTTTGATAAACGGGAGGGACAGGGGAACGGCCATCAAGCCGTCCATTCCGTGCACTGACGCACGGCGCGGAATCGGTAGCCGTCACTGTGATGGGTGAACCTACAAGCGCAGTGGCAGCGCTGGTGGTGGAAAGGGCAAACAAAGGTCAGCAGAAATGAGCAACGGCGAAACGTCGCGGGGAGGCCGATTGAGCAGTTGCAGCAGGTACAATGGATCGAAAAGCGGCAGTGCCGTAATGTCCCGAAGATGATCGTTCACCCAGCGCGGTGGCACAACCTCACGTGGCGGGACCGGCTGATCGAGATTGGTGTCGTTTTCGCCGCCGCGACGCTCCTGCTTGGGGCATTGTTCCTCAATCTGCTCGAAGGCCCGGAAGGTCGGCTCGATCGCCAGAACCCAAATCGCGAATAAAACCAATATGATTCGCAAGAAGGTCAGAGTAGCGTGAACGAGCACAACGGTAAAGCAGAGGGATGCAAGACAGAAGCGGGAAGACGGAAGGGAGACATTCCACATTCCTACTCATCGCGAGTCAATGCACAGAGCCAGTCGCTGTTCCGACCGCTCTTCGACGGCGGCCATCCCTCCTCCCTTGCCTCCCCCCGCATTGAATGCACTGCCTTCAGTCAGTCACCGCAGGTGACGTTACCTCCACGGATTTCCGGGGGTGCGGGGGTGTCCCCCGCCTCTGCGAAATGGAATGAAAGCGCGCCACCCAAAGCCAATGCCCCCAACACTCGCATTGAACCACTCCCACTCACTTTCCAGCCACTCGTCCTCACCAGAACCGCTGCAAACTCGAACACCCCGGCAAACAGTTACTTTCGAATTCTCCCAGCCAGTCCACTTGACATATACCTAACATTGTGGTATATTCCCTGCCACAGCGGGCCGGAGCAGCCGCGCTGTCTTTAAGGTTTCAATTGCCAGAAAGGGGGTAAGTCAAAATGCTCTTCTCTCACGCACTCAGCCGTACCCCCACCCCCTCCGCGCGCCCTGGACCCTCCCCTTCAAGCCAGGAACCGCTTTTCAGTCACCAGCCCCCGTTTTCGCTCCCAAAGAACCGTTCAGGAACCGAAAAGTACCGCTTTGGTACCGGAAAGTACCGCTTTCCCCCCGGTTTTTTCTCATCTTCTTGCCGACCACCTTCCGTAAGCTTTGCACCAATCATCTTTTGCAAAAAACCGGTACCGCCCCCGTCTCAGAACACTTTTTTTCTTTCCCTCGCCCGCCCCCGATACCCGCTCCGATCCGCGCAAATCCGCATACATCCAATCCATCCGCGGCCACTCTCCCTTCTACAAAACGAACCCAATCGTCATCTCCAATTCCTCCCCATCCCCATCCAAACCAATCCCTCCTCTCCGCGTCTCCGCGCCTCCGCGGTTTTATCACCTCCACAAAACGAACCCATTTCCCCCATGCCCAATCCCAAATCGCAAATCGCAAATCGCAAATCGCAAATTCCCCCGTATCATTCCCCAATGCACATCCTCATCCTCTCCGCCTCCGTCGGCGCAGGCCACCTCCGCGCCGCCCAGGCCGTCGAACTCGCCCTCAAACAATCCCACCCCACCTTCAAAGTCCAAAACCTCGACGTCCTCACCCTCACCAACGCCGCCTTCCGCCGCTTCTACGGCTCGGCCTACATCGACCTCGTCAACAAAGCCCCCCACATCCTCGGCTACATGTACGACATGCTCGACAAACCCAGCCGCTCCGGCAAAAACCGCACCGACCGCTTCCGCCTCGCCTGGGAAAAACTCAACCTCAAAAAATTCATCGACCTCATCTGCCACCAAAAACCCGACCTCGTCATCAACACCCATTTCCTCCCCGCCGAAATCATCGCCTCCCTCCGCAAACGCGGCCAATGCGACCTCCCCCAGGTCACCGTCACCACCGACTTCGAAACCCATCGCCTCTGGGTCAACCAACCCTGCGACCACTACTTCACCGCCACCGAGGAAGGCGCAATCGGCCTGGCCGCCTGGGGCATCCCCCGCGACGACATCTCCGTCACCGGCATCCCCATCCATCCCGTCTTCGCGCAGGAAAAGGATCGCGCTCACGTCCTCAAGCGGCAAGGATTAACCGGCGACCGCCCCATCATCATGCAATCCGCCGGCGGCTTCGGCGTCGGCCCCATCGCCAAAATTTACAAATCCCTCCTGGAGATCCAGCGACCCCTGGAGATCGTCGTCGTCACCGGAAAAAATGCCACCGCCAAAGAACAGTTGTCCGAAATCCCCATCCCCAAACGCCATCGCGCCAAAATCCTCGGCTTCACCGACCAGATGGATGAACTCATGTGCGCGGCCGACCTGGTCGTCTCCAAGCCCGGCGGCCTCACCACCTCCGAAACCCTCGCCCGCGGCGCGGCCATGGTCATCGTCGACCCCATCCCCGGCCAGGAATCCCGCAACTCCGACTTCCTCCTCGAAAACGGCGCCGCCATCAAGGTCAACAACCTCGCCAGCCTCGGCTTCAAGATCGAAAACCTCCTCTCCGAACCCCGCCGCCTCGAGCAGCTAAAAGCCAACGCCAAACGCCTCGGCCACCCCCGCGCCGCCTTCGACGTCGTCGAAAAATCCCTCCAATTGCTCGCCCCCGCCGCCAAATAGCCGCTTGTCACTCACCGCCCCGCAGTTAGAATATCCCCGCACGCCGGAGAGATGGCCGAGTGGCTGAAGGCGACGGTTTGCTAAACCGTTATACGGGGTCAAACTCGTATCCGGGGTTCGAATCCCCGTCTCTCCGTTCTCGCCCCCAAACTTCCGCTTTGCCGGGCGATTCCGGGCTCGGGCGCTCGATTCGACAACGAGTCGTCGCCCCCATTCATGTCTCGAGGGCAGTCGGACAGGGAAGAAGGTCTTTGTGATCAAACCGCGCCGCCATCGCCGCGCCTGCATCGCGCGGGCCAATCGCGCCAACCCCGCCAACCCCGCGAAACCGTCGCCACCCCCCTCCCCCATCGAGCCCCTCGAGCCGCGCACGCTCCTCTCCCTGACCCCCGCCGTACTCGCCGATCGTTTCGAACCCAACGACAACTTCGCCACCGCCACCAACCTCGGCACCGTCTCCACCCGCATCGAAAACGGCCTCAACATCCACGTCACCCTCAACGACGACTACTTCCGCTTCGTCCCCGCCGCCGCCGGCCAATTCACCGCCAGCATCTCCTTCTCCAGCGCCCAGGGCGATCTCGACATGGCCCTCTACAACGTCGCCCAATCCCCACTCACCGTCTCCGAAGGCAGCGCCGACTTCGAAACCATCAGCTATCCCCTCTCCGCCGGCCAAACCTACTACCTCAAAGTCTACGGCTTCGAAGGCGCAACCAATCCCGACTACGGCCTGACCATCATCACCGCCATCGCCCCCGACCGCTTCGAGCCCAACGACAGCTTCATCGCCTCCACCTTCCTCGGCAACGTCTCGCCCCGAATCGAAAACAACCTCACCGTCCACGCCCCCGGCAACGATGACTACTACCGTTTCAGTTCCCCCGCCAGCGGCCCATACACCGCTCAAATTTCCTTCGACAACGCCCTCGGTGACCTCGATCTGATCCTCTACAACTCAACCTTCGTCGAAATCGCCCGAGCTGACGGCGATGGCGACGTCGAATCGATCACCTTCCCCAGCGTCGCCGGCCAGACTTACTATCTGCGTGTCCAGGGCTACGCCAGCGCTACCAGTCCGCTCTACCTCCTCTCCCTCGATCAAGCCCCCGGCACCATCGCCGGCCAGACTTTCGAAGACCGCAACTCCAACGGCGCCAAAGACGCCGGCGAGGCCACGCTCCCCAACCGCACTGTCTATCTCGACACCGACAACGATGGCCAACTCGATCCCGGCGAAACCTCTCTCCAAAGCGATGCCTCCGGCAACTACAAATTCCTCAATCTCCACCCCGGCCCCTACACCCTCCGCCAAATCGCCCCCGCCACCTGGCTCCCCACCGCCCCCGCCTCCGGTTCCTACACGGTAAATCTCGGCTCCGGCCAGAACGCCACCGGCTTCCACTTCGGCAGCTTCCCAACTGTATTCCAGGACCTCGCCGACGCCGACGACACCTATTACGTCCGCCTCGCCCCCACTCCGCCGAAGCTACAGATCTGGGTCAATCGTCCCACCGATCAGTCCCCCAACTATTCCATCACCGCCTCCCTCCTCCCCTCCCTCCTCTTCAAGGCCGCCGGCGGCAACGATCTGCTCACCGTCGATTTCGCCAACGGCAACCCCATCCCCCCCGGCGGCATCTCCTACGAAGGCGGCCCCCAAAACGGCCTCCCCGGCGACTCCCTCGCCATCAACGGCGCACCCGGCCTCTCCGCCACCTATCTCCCCAGCGGCGCTGCCCCCGGAGCCGGCGCCTTCACCATCGGCGCATCCACCCTCTCCTTCACCGGCCTGGAACCAATCCTCTCCAGCACCTTCGACTCTCTCACCCTGATCACCCCCAAAGCCAACGACATCATCGACATCGATTCCCCCGCCCCCGGCCAAAACCGAATCACCGGCGCAAGCGGCGGCGCCCCCTTCGAATCCCTCACCTTCTTCGATGTCGGCGCCATCATCCTCGACACCGCCGCCAACGACGGCCCCAGCGGATCCGACGCCATCCACATCGGCGGCGCAGGCATGGTCGCCTCCGGACTCAACACGCTCTCGCTCAACGTCGGCGTCGGCGCCAATTTCTTCGCCCTCGACGGCGGCTCCGCCCAGCTCGACACCAACCGCGGCCTCGGCGGCGTCAACCTCTCGGTCACCGTCAACAACACCGCCATCCTCAATTTCCCCTCCTCCCAGCGCCTCGCCTCCCTCAACCTCAACGAAACCGCCCAGGTCAACCTCACCGCCCCCGCCCCCGCCTCCCAGGTCCTCAAAACCAACGCCCTGAACCTCGGCCCCGATGCCACGCTCAATCTCGCCAGCCACGCCCTGATTATTCAAAGCACCCCCGCCGCCAAAGCCGCCACCCTCGCCAGCGTCCGCGCCTGGCTCAGTAGCGGCCGAAACAAAGGCGCCTGGACCGGCCCCGGCATCACCAGCACCGCCGCCGCCGCCGACCCCACCCACATCACCGGCCTCGCCGCCATCATCAACGACCACGGCGACGGCGCCCCCGTCCGCGCCGAGCTGGGCGGCATCCCCGTTGACATCAACACCATCCTCATCAAATACACCTACAACGGCGACGGCGACCTGAGCGGCTCCCTCGACGCCGACGACTACGCCAGAATCGACCTCGGCTTCTCCACTCACCCCAACCCCGCCGACTATTCCACCGGCGATTTCGACTACACCGACACCACCAATTCCGACGACTATTTCCTCATCGACAAAGCCTTCTTCGCCCAGGGAGGCGTGCTCTCTCAATCCCCGGCCGCATCAGCCGAATCATTGGCAATTGAAGCACCCCCAACCCGCGCCGCCACCCGCGCGCCATCCCGCCGACTCCATCACCACCACCCCAAACCAAAAAACACCCGCCCCCGCTCAGATGACCCTATAGAAAGAGCACGGCTCTTCTTCAGCCGTGCCCTTTGAAGTCCACTGATTCCCCTCCCCATCACAATCTCGCAATCACCACATTCTCGATATTCAGATACTGCACGATGAATCGAACGCCATTGTCGTAGAGCAGATCCACCAGGCCCGCATCATGATCCTGCGTCGCCACGCTCTGAATAATCCGCGGCCGATATGGG
>JBGPEF010000270.1:0-7568 GCA_041482675.1 Tepidisphaeraceae bacterium
CACCCAAAGCTGCCCCGCCCCCCAAAACGCTCTTCCAATCCTCCGGCCACGCCCCCCCCACCCATCATCCCACCTCCTCCGGCACCGGCCTGGAAGAACTCGCCCAAATCGTCGCCTCCTCCGGCCTCGCCGGCACCGGACTCCGCTCCTCTCACCTCCGCAATGCCCCGTCGCAAAGACCTTCTTCAACCCCCAATCTCAAGCCCATCCTCCTCATCGGCGGCAGCATCCTCGCGGTGCTCATCGCGATCCTCATCACCTGGCTCCTGATGCGACAACAAGAGAGTCCGTCGTCAGTTGTCAGTGGTCAGTCGCAAAATGCAACGGACAACGGACAACGGACAACGGACAAGCCTCCGCCCAACTACATGGGCCTCCCCCTCGCCGGCCCAAGCGTCATCTATCTCCTCGACCGCGGCTCGGGCACACTCGAAACCTTCGACTATCTCAAACGCGGCGCAATCAAATCCATTGCGTCCCTCGGCCCCGGCACCAAGTTTCAGATCATCTTCTGGGAAACCGACTCGATGATCGAATTCCCCGAGGGCGCCATGCGTTACGCCACGGCCGAGAACGCGGCCGCCGCCGAAGAAGCCATCAAGGATGTCTACGCCTTCCAGCAAAGCAAAATCGAGAAGCCACTCGAAAAAGCCCTCGCCCAGAACCCCGCTGAGATCGTGATCGTCACCGGCAAATACGGCCTCGACGATGAGTTCGTCAGCTCCGTCCTCTCTCTTCGCAAAACCAGCCCCGTCAAAATCCACACCCTCTCCCTGGGCAAATCCGGCTCCCCCGACGCCCTCCGCAAGCTCGCCGAAAAAACCGGCGCTCATTTCAAAGAAGTCTCCGGCCAGGCCCTCGCCGAATACGCCAACTGAATCCTCTTCTTACGTGGCACGGGCGTCTCGCCCGTGGTTCCAAAATTTTTTCTCCAGTTTTCAAACCCCCTTTGCCGATCTAACACGGTTATCTCTACAGCCATCGTGTCCCCGCATTTTTTGCGCTACGACCAACTCATGCCAAAATCCCCCACCAAACACCTCAAATCCCGCCGCAATGTCATGGTCATCGCCGGCCTTCTGGGCTCCCTGACTCTCACCAGCATCCTTCTGATCGCGCTTGCCCCCTCCCCCCTGCTTCCCGAACCGCGCAGCCTCATGGTCCTCGACTCCAGCCCCACCCTCGACGAAATCTTCGACACCCAAACCTCCATCGACCGCGGTCGCTGGCAATACATCTTCATTCACCACAGCAAAACCCGCCGCGCCGATGCCGTTGCTCCCGGCGATCACTTCCTGATCCTCAATGGCGTTGATGCCTCCGATGGCGAGATCCGCATCGACCCCCGCTGGAACCATCAGCAACCCGCCACCCCCGCCGCCACCTCCGTCGCCGGCAACTGCATCACCATCTGCGTCGTCGGCGATTTCGACCAATCCGCCCCCACCTCCACCCAACTCCGCCGCGCCCAGCAGCTCATCCAAACCCTCCAGCGCCGCCTGGCCATTCCGGCCAAAAATGTCATCGCCTACGACCGCCCCAGGAACCCCACCGGCCTCGGCCGGCTCTTCCCCGCCGCCCGACTGCGCGAATCCCTCCTCCCATAGCTTCGAATCGTCTCATCGCCGCCTCATCCCCCGCGTAACTCATCGCGCCGCTTTGGGTTTATCTTGCCCGCCATCCCTTTTTTGCCTACTCTATCTCGTGCGTCTCTCATGCGCAATGAACGCAAACGAACGCTAACGAAAAGGATTAACCCAAGGTAGACAAGAGGGCCCGGCCCGGTGCCGATGAAGATATTGGGGAGGTGCGCGGCTTACCAACCGGTCGGCCGGCCGCTTTCCTTGTCGCTCGTGGCCTGCGGCCAGCTAGAATTGGCAACGGCGAGTCGAAAAAGGCGTCGTCGTGGCCAGGCCAGCTTCCCCAAAGGTCGGGGAACTTCATCACGGCGCTGGTTTTGCAAACTCCTTGCCGACTTTGACCATCGCGGCAATGGAATGCCCGGGGATTGTTCCCGTGTTTCTCATGGTCCGATATTCATGGGTCAGAAACTGCTCCACTATGACGTGATCGAGCGCCTCGGCGAAGGTGCCCGCAGCGTCATCTACGCAGTCAGCGACCCCGTCACCAAACAGCTCTACGCCCTCAAGCACGTCGTCCGCGCCGACCCCAAAGACCTCCGCTTCGTCGAACAGATGGAGCAGGAATTCGAGATCAGCCGCCAGTTCGTCCACCCCAACCTCCGCCGCACCTACGACCTCAAGATCGTCAAGACCATGCTGGTCAAAGTGACCGAGGCCTTTCTTCTCATGGAGCTGGTGGATGGCAAAGCCCTCGACGTACGCCCGCCCAAGACCATGCTCGAAACCATCGACACCTTCGTGCAGGTCGCCCAGGGCCTCCAGGCCATGCACACCCTCGGCTTCGTCCATTGCGACATCAAGCCCAACAACATCCTCCGCAGCGACACCGGCAAGGTAAAAATCATCGACTACGGCCAGAGCTGCAAAATCGGCACCATCAAGGAGCGCATCCAGGGCACCCCCGACTACATCGCCCCCGAACAAGTGAAGCGCAAGCCCGTCAGCCACAAGACCGACATCTTCAACCTCGGCGCAACCATGTACTGGGCCCTGACCGGCAAAAATATCCCCACGCTCTACACCGTCAACCAGGGCGACAACAGCTTCCTCGTCGATGACCGCATCGACACGGTTTCGGACCTCAACACCTCCGTCCCCCCCGCCCTCTCCAATCTGATCATGGAGTGCGTCTCCAGCAAACCCGAGAAGCGCCCCGCCGGCATGGACCACGTCATCAACCGCCTCGAGCTCTCCCGCCACATCCTCACCAAGCCCCAAACCCCCGCCGCGGCTCCTCCACCTCCGCGCCCCCCCAGCCAACCCCGCATGGAACAACTCCCCGACGATGAAATGCACAAGCTGGAAGGAAACTCGTAACACGGGCGTCCCGCCCGTATTTTTTCCTATTAACCTCCCCGATTCCGTCTACTTCCCTTCGTGCGATGCCTGCTCTTCATTCTCTTTACATCGTTCGCCGTTCCCACCACCGCTCCCACCATCGACGACACGACAAAATCCACTGTCGCAAAACTCATCGCCCAACTCGGCGCTGACAATTTCAAGGATCGCGAATCCGCCAGCACCCAATTGATCGATTTGGGCCCGCGCATCCTCCCCCTCCTTCGCGATTCCAAACCCCACGACGACCCCGAGATCGACAACCGCCTCCAACTCATCCTCAAACGCCTCGAAACCGCCCTTACCCCGCAGCCGGCCAGCACCGGCATCCCCATCTTCCTCAACCATCTCTCCGGCCGCCAACCCGGCGTCATCTCCGCCCGCAATCCCGCCCCCGGCCAGGTCGAGCTCTTCGCCACCTACAAAAAAGACCGCCTCACCATGCTCCGCTCCGCCAAAGGCATCGAGATCTCGCTCGAATGCTCCCTCAACGGCAACCTCGTCCGCGAAACTTACCGCGCTGATTCCGAATCCGACCTCCGCGAACAATTCCCCCTCGCCCACAAGCTCCACGAATCGCTCCTCACCGCCGCCGGCTACGGCAACGACCGCCGCTGGTGGCGTCAATTCGCCGCCAAACCCGAGCCAGAACCAGCGCCTCAGTGATAACCACACCAGCTCCGGTAACCCCCCCCGGCAGCCAACTAAGGGGGTCATCCCTGCTTTCTAAAAAACCAGTGAGCACGGATGGCTCCTTTTTTTCCTTTTCCAGCAATCTTCGCCCGCTGGGTGTCACGCGCGCACGATGGGGGAAATAAACCGGGACGGGAAATAAACCGGGACGGGGCTAGTTTTCTCGATAGCCCAAAAAGGGGGTCATCCCTGCTTCTTTTTCGGCCGCCACGGGTCCCTCACCGTCGTCTCCAGCCCCAATCGCTTCACCACCCGCTTCACCCACTCTTCCCCTCCAAACGGCCTCCCCCGCTTCACGCTTATCCGCACTTTCTCCAGCTCCCCCTCCTCCAGCTTCTGATTCACCTTCTTCCGCCAATCCCTCGGCCGCTCCACCGGCCACTTCTCAAGCTCTACCCTCACCCCATGGCTCCCCGCCGTCCCTCCCAGACTCGACCACGGCCAATCCTCCGCCCGCCGCACCCGTTTGGCCCGCAGCGGATTGCTCTCCACATAGCGCATCAACGTCAGAAAATGCCCGTCGCCCTGCACCATGAAGCTCCGAAACCGCCCCTGGTACAAATGCCCCCCATCCCGATCGGTCCGGTGCTCCCGCCAGCGCCGCACGTGCGTCGTCGAAACCCACGCGATGAACTTCGACAAATCCTTCCCCCTGCGCGGCCAGACCACCAGGTGCCAGTGATCATCCATCAGGCAATACCCCAAAATGCGCACCCCGCTGCGTTTCCTCCCCTCTTCCAGCAGCTTGATAAACGCCTCAAAATCCCCCGCCTTGCGAAAAATCCTCATCCCCCCGTTCCCCCGGTTGTGCACATGATAAACCGAATCATCCGCCAGCTTCCGCCGTTGTCTTGCCATCCCCCAATCCTACCACCGGCGGCCTCCCTGGAAAAGGGGGTCATCCGTACTTATTTCCGAAGGACCGGAATCGGGAGGACCCAAAACCGGGACTGGGACCAAAACCGGGACTGGGCTAGTTTATTGCCAACTGCCCCCTTCGCGCCACCCCCCCTTCTTCCGGAATACTAGCCCAGTCCCGGTTTTATGCCCCAACCGTCTCGAATTGGCCAAGCACATCCTCACCAAGCCGCCAAGTCCGACCATCGCCCCGATGCCACCGCGGGCGACGAATCAGCCGCCGATGGAACAACTGCCGGATGACGAGTTGCATGAGCTGGAAGGCAATTCGTAACCGCGTGGCACGGGAGTTCCTCACGTCGGCGTATCGACGTCGTCCCAATCCGCCTCTCCAAAGCGCACCAGCCAATTCAAAGTTTTGTGCCGCTGTTCGATAACGCCCACCGCTGGCGAATGCGTCACAGGCACGTCCGGTTGGCCCGCCGTCCAGTCCAGATCGGATCGGATCAGGCGCTTGGCCAGCCATGCATCGCGGGTCGCCCAGTGGAGCCGCATCGTGAGGTCTTGCGCGTCCAGAATCTCTCGCTTCGAGCGAAGTTGAGTTGCTTCGATGAAGCCAGGATCGGCCTCCACCGGCTTCATCACCTCGACAAGATGCGGCACGTCGCACATCGAAGCGGGCCATCCCAGCTCATCAACGCGGCCCAGCGCCCACATCAAGACCCACTGGGCTTCCAAGCGCCAGACGAGGGATGCGGTCTCATCTGGATCAGGGTTGGGATCGCGAATGTAGCGCGCCTCGTCTGGACTCACGGATGGCCACAGCTTTGGTTGGTCCAGCATTTCCAGCGCCTCGCGCTGTGGCATGCCATCAGCGCGGA
Organism: Tepidisphaeraceae bacterium; assembly: GCA_041482675.1. Taxonomy (GTDB): domain Bacteria; phylum Planctomycetota; class Phycisphaerae; order Tepidisphaerales; family Tepidisphaeraceae; genus JBGPEF01. The sequence goes on from JBGPEF010000270.1 coordinate 5,414, forward strand.
GTGCAACGGCCCAGACGACCAACGCTCGCCGTGCGGTGTCTTGCGGCGACCGGAGTGTCACCTCCGCGTCATCGCTGGTGTACAGAGGACCCTTGAATCTTGGAACGCGCCGCGCGTCCAGGATCGCTGCCGACCGCGCGAGTCGTTCACGTTGCGATGTGCTTGGAGTGAATGCCTCCATTCCCAGCCGCCTCCGCCTTAAAGGTGGTAATATTATGGCCGGCAAGTAGTTTCGCTCAATACACTTGCGCATCCAGATCCCTCCGCGTTAAACCCCGTCATTTACCATTATTTTTCAATTTTTTGACATCGCTCGATTCGTGGAGCATGATCGCTGGTGCATTTCCATTGGAGAGGCTTCGAAGGTCCAGGCAGAGGAAAAACGAATGTCCATCGATCGACCCGGGCTCCCGCTGTCGGCACGCACTCTAGTCGCGCTGGCCACCAGTTTTGTGTGCACTCAAGCCTTGGCCGCCCCCATGCTCGGCGGCGCTTACGAGCCATTCAACTATCCCGACGGCACCGAACTGGTCCTCACCAACAACCTCGCCGGCGGCGCAGGCTGGAACGCCACCGGTGATGTCAATGCTCCCAACGATACATCGACCCGCTGGGCCCTGAAGGGCACCGCCCTGCCCAACTCCGGCGGCACCGGCCCGGCCAAGTCCTCTACCCAACACTCAGCTACGCCGCCATCGCCTACCCCGCCGCACAAGCCGGCAAAGCCACCATCGACGCCCGCATCGCCAACCCTCCCAGCGCTGCCGGCCAAACCAACAACGTCTCCCGCTACATGGCCCAAACCGTCGACTCCGGCTCATTCTATTTCAGCTACCTCACAGATAAGAACAACGACACGCTGCGGACCACCAGCCTCACCTTCTTTGGTCCAACCGTAGGCACCACCGCCCCCGGAAACATCCAGGAACGCCTCGCCATCGGCCAGATCGGCACCGGCACCGCCACCAACGTCATGACCAATGGCAACCTCGGCCTCTTCTTCAACAACACCCAGCCCACCGGCACCGTCAATGCCGCCAACCCCATCGCCTACGGCGTTGACATAACCCATCTGATCATCGGCCGAGTCGATTGGAATTCCACCGGCAATGAAACCGTCACCCTCTGGGTCGATCCCCTCAACGTAACCAGCGAACTCGCCGCCGGCACACCGTACATCACAACCAGCGCCTACGAGCTCACCTCATTCAACTCCGTTCGCCTCTTCTCCGGAAACCAGGCCGCCGCGGTCAACAACGACCCCATCAAAGACCCCGTCTCCGCCGACTTCGACGAAATCCGCATCGGCGGCACCTGGTCGGCCGCGATAACGTCTCCCGTCCCGGAGCCGACAACACTGCTATTGCCAATCGCCGCCCTCGTCGCCCGCCGCCGCAAGGCTTGATTCACCCGCCTTTATTTCAACCGAGCGATTAATGGGGCCGACAGGAATTCGAGCACTGAGCCCGAAATGGGGGTCACCCCAAAATAAGGGGGTCATCCCTGCTTATTCAGATAGTTACGAATGATCCCCCTTTGTCAATCGGTCACCTTGGCATCCAGCCAGCAAACTTCTCCTGCGGCATGGGGCTATCCATCCACTGCTGATCGGGCATGGGATCACTCAAACAGTCCTCAACGGTGCGGAGGCACGCCAGCGGAGCAACCGAAATGGTGCCCTTGCGGGTAACCCACGCGATATGGCGTTTGCGCATGATTGCCGACACGATCTCGACAGTCAGGCGAGCGTCGGTCAATACATACTCACAGACCGCCTTGTGGTTACCTGCTCGCCATTGGACGGGAGCGTCGGCGCCGTGCATGAGTTTCTTCGTGGCAATGCCCATCCCCTGAGCAACCGCGGCGAGGCCGACGGGAAAGCCCTTCAGCTTGAAAAACTGGAACATCGGGTCGTACATCTTCCGCGCGATGCGGGCCGCCTTCCGTAAATCCTCGGCGACATGACCGATCCATCGCAAATCGAAGCTCAGCCCGTTCCAGGCCACAAGCGCATGGTTGGAGCCCTGCATCTGATCCAGGTAATCCAGCAATCCTCGCGCGTCCGTCCGCGACAGATTCACACTCGGCTTGCCGTCCGAGCCGTTCGAGAGCCAGAGGCGGTGGTCGCCGCCGTGAATTTGCGTTGCCACCACGG
>JBGPEF010000271.1:0-7547 GCA_041482675.1 Tepidisphaeraceae bacterium
CGTGAACATCGTTGGGTCCTTCCGAATAAGTTGCTGCACCAAAACAACTTGGACGGTAAGGACCCTTTTTTGTCAACCGAAGCTTAGTGCCATTGGGCACAGCCGGACCTACGGAATCCGATCAATCAAACGGACTACGCCGATGTGCCTTCGTTTGTCCCCGCCTCTTCTTCGTTTCCAACCTCCTCTCCTTCGCCCCCCGACTTGGCTTGGTCTTCCTCCTCACCTTCGGCCGATGCAACGCCGCCACAACCATTTCCCGCAACTTCTCCAGCACCGCCGCCCGATTCCCCTCCTGCGTCCGCGCCGTCTCCGCCACGATGTGAATCTCCCCCAGCTTGGTCAGCCTCCTCCCCGCCAGATCCCGCAGCCGCCCCACCGCTTCCGGATGCATCCCCCGAAGATCAGCAGGATCAAACCACAGCTCCGCCTTGGTATTTAATTTATTGACGTTCTGTCCCCCCGGCCCGCCGCTGCGCGCGAACTGAAACCGCATCGCCGCCGGAGATAGAAAAACCCCCGGCCCCACCTCCAGGTCCCCACTCAGCTCATTCTTCGCCGCCGCATCCACCATGTTCATTCCTATGGCGATGGACGAGTCGTCGGATTTGTCGCCGGCGCGGTCGTCGGCTGGGTTGATGGCCGGTTCGAAGGCTCAAACGGATTCCACCCATCGGTATTGATCTGCCGATTGGAATGCGGCCGCTCCGCCAGGCTGAGCTGAAAATGCCGCGTTGCGCTGCCCAAAAATATCACCACCAGCAGAATCACCAGGTTCAACCGCATCCAGCGGACAGGATTCTCCGGCGGCTGCCGCCCCATCGTCAGCAGCAGCCCCAGCACCATCCCGATCGCCCCCAATCCCACGTGCGAAAACGCCCAGCCGGACACATATCCGAATTCCTGGAGCTGATACGGCCTCCACATGCGATACAGCGACACCACGCCACTGATCAGCAGCCCTGCCACCCCGATCCACACCACCCATCGAAAAACCAGCCGCGCCCGCGCAAACACATAAAGCTGCTGCTCGCGCTTCAGGTCCTCGATCGCGATCGGCAATACCAGCTCAAAAAACAGCGTGCCGCCGACGATGAGCGTGGTACACACGATGTGCAGCCATCGGCTGAGGGGATAGACGATGTCATAAAGCCAATACGGCATTATCGGCTCGCCCCCTGTTGGGTCGTGGGTTGCACGGGACTCTGCCGCGCCCACTGAAGCGTCGATGAAACCGCCACCAGCACCAGCAGCAAAATCACATTCACCGTCGCCGCCGCCCGGTGCGATGCCGGCGGCTGCTTGCCGGCCAGACTCCAGAACGAAATCACGAACACGATCACCGCCAGAAACATGTGCGTGTGCCACAGTGCAATCGCCAGCGGCCGATGCTGCTGATACACCGGATAAAAGCGGATGGAATTGAGCACCCCGCTGATAATCAGCAGCAGAATGCAGGCATGAAGCATGATCTTGAAGATCCGCCGGGCGCGGAGAAACACCTCCCGCTGCTGCTCATCCCCCAGCGGGCGAATGGCCGGTGGAAGCACGAACCGCATGAAAATCAGCCCCCCGATGGCGATGGCCGCGGGAATAATGTGCAGCCAGCGCAGGATGACGATCAGCACCGGGTTCATCTTCGGCCAAACTCCTTCCCCGGACGGGATGGCCGCATAAGCTAAGGCAAGTGATCCCTTTGCGAAAGGCCTGCGCGAATTGCAATTGTTGAACCCCGCCCATGCGCACTATAATGACAACCGAAGGGTGAACAGGAGTAAATGATGTCAGCGCGCGTGGGGGTGGTCCTTAGCGGATGCGGAGTTTTTGATGGCAGCGAAATCACCGAGGCCGTCAGCATCCTGATCGCCCTCGACAGGCGCAAGGCCAAAATCATCTGCATGGCCCCCAACATCGCTCAGTCGGAAACCATCAATCACACCACCAAAAAGACCGACTCTCAGTCCCGCCGCGTTTTGGAAGAAGCGGCAAGAATTGCGCGTGGCAACATCCGCGACATGGCCACCGTGCTCGCAGAAGAGCTCGACGCCCTCGTCTTCCCCGGTGGTTATGGGGCCGTCAAAAACCTTTCCACCTTCGCCACCGACGGCCCGGCCTGCAAAGTCAACGAGCAGGTCGAACGCCTCCTCCGCGAGATGGTCAAAGCCAAAAAGCCCATCGGCCTGGCCTGCATCGCTCCAGTGCTCGCCGCCCGCGTGCTCGGCATGGCCGGGCTCAAGCCCAGGCTCACCGTCGGAACGGACAAGGAGACGGCCGACGCCATCAATGCCATGAAAGGGGAGCACCAAAATTCCGGCGAAACCGACGTCGTCATTGACGAAGCCAATCGATTGGTTACAACCCCGTGTTACATGAACCCCGTCGGCCCATGGACCGTCTACCAGGGAGCGGAGAAGATGGTCGAGGAGGTCCTGCGAATTGCAGCGACACGATAAATAAATTGCCCGCTTCTCGATTGACAGATTGACGTTGACCGTAAAAATGCCGATGTCGAACTGGCCAAGGCCATCGCCGGTTGTCTCCGGTTGTCTGATGAGACGTCATGCTTAAAGCGATCCTCTTCGATCTCGGCGACACCCTCTTCGACTTTGAGCCCATGAACCGGGTCGAAGTCTTCGAAAAGGCGGGGCGCAACACCTACGACTACCTGGCCTCCATGGGCCACACCCTTCCCCCATTCAAAAAATATTACAGTTCCCAGGTCTGGACCGTCCGCTGGGCCTATCTCTGGTCAGTCCTGCGCCGCCGCGAATTCAATGTTTTTGATCTGCTGATCCAGGTCTGTAACCACAAGATGCAGCTCGGCCTCGATGATGCCACCCTCCGCGAACTGGCCTGGCAGTGGTATTCACCCCTCACCAGCCACACCAAAGTTGCCCCCGACGTGATCCCCACCTTGACCACCCTCCGTGACCGCGGCCTGAAACTCGCGCTGGTTTCCAACACCTTCATCCCCGGCTTCGTGCTCGACAAGCATCTTCAGATGCACGACCTGCTCGAATTCTTCCCCATCCGCGTCTATTCCAGCGCCGTCGGCGTCTGCAAACCCCATCCGCGCATCTTCGAGGAAGCCCTCCGCCAGGTCGACGTCACTGCCGCTGATGCCCTCTTCGTCGGCGACGTCGTCCGCAAGGACATCGTCGGCGCCCAACGCGTCGGCATGCGGGCCGTGCTGCGCAAACCCAAGGCAGTCAACGGCCACCACTCCGTGGCCGACTTCGTAATCCGCCGCATCTCCGAGCTTCACCACATCGTCGCCACCTTCGACACAGCACCTGCGCAGGAAGAAATCCCCCTCGAAGCCCTGGTCTCCGAGACTTGATCCCTCCTCTGCTCTCTGTGGCACGGGCGCCTCGCCCGTGGCTCTCAAAACACTCATGGGCGAGGCGCCCATGCCACATCAAATCAGTTGATCAAGTCCACTGAATCCCAATACTTCATGCGTAAAAAACGGCTCCGCAAACCCCGTCCCAATCCTCCCCCCAAAATATCCATTTAATGTCCTCACCATCTCCGGCACATTCCCCGCCGCATTTGATTTGAACTGGGATTCATAGCTCATCACCGCCCTCATCTTCTGCTCGATCTGCCCCGTGATGTCGATGCAGAAATTCGGCACAAAATTCATCCGCAGGTGCGTGCAGAAATAATAAATAACCCGCTTCGGATACCACGGCTCCCCGACAATCGTCGATTTCGACAATTTCGCATCGAATCGCGCATCCTCCGCGATTTTGGTCACCGCCACATGATCCGGATGCGCATCGAGCGGATACGGCACGAACATCCAGTCCGGCCGATGCACCCGAATCACCGCCGCCAATTTGTGCCTGCTCTCCAAATCGTGAACCACCTCCCGATTCTTCAATCCCAGCAGCGTCCGCTCCACCCCCATGATCTTCGCCGCCGCCGCCGCTTCGCGCGCCCGAATTTCCACCGACCCAAACGGCGTCGGCTCGCCATTGGTCATGTCCACCAAATGAACCCGATGCCCCTGCGCTGCCAGCCGAATAATCGTCCCCCCCATCCCCAATTCCTGATCATCCGGATGCGGCCCAATTACAAGAATAGATGCCATGGCCGTATCTTACGCGCGCCCCTCCCCCGTGGCACGGGCGTCTCGCCCGTGTCTTCAATTACGTACCACGGGCGTCCCGCCCGTGTCCCTGTAGCGCCTCCGCATAAACCTCCTCCAACCCCTCCACCATCTTCTCCGCGCTAAACCTTCCCACCGCAAACTCCCTCCCCCTCTCCCCCATCTCCTTTCGAACCCTCTCATCTCTCAACATTTCTCCCAGCCGCCTCGCAAATATTTTTTGATCAAACGCCCTCACCACATACCCGCTCTCCCCATCAACCAACCCCTCCCTGTTCCCATCCACGTCATACGCAATCACCGGCCTGGCCGCCAACTGCCCCTGCACAATCACCCTCGCCAACCCCTCTCTCCGCGATGGATGCGCCACAATGTCCATCGCATGGGTCAATTCAGGAATCCGCTCCGGCGGCACCAGCCCCGTAAAAATAAACCGCTCCCTCAACCCCATCTTCCCAATCTGCTCCTCAAACTTCCCCCTCAATATCCCATCCCCCACCCACAAAAACCTCAACTGCCCAAATTCCCGACAAAGCCCCGGCGCCATCTCCATCAAATCCTCATGCCCCTTCATATAAAACAGCCGCGCGATCGTCCCCACCACCACATCCCCCGGCCCAATCCCCAGCTTCCCCCTCACCTCCTCCCGCGAAACCGGCGGCCGCAAAAATGCCCCCGTCTCCATCCCGCTGTACACCGTCACATACTGCTCCGCCTTCCCAATCCCCGCCGCCAGCGACTGCTCTTTCATCGCATCCGCCACCGTTACAATTTTCGTGGTCAGCGGCGCGGCCTTCCGCTCCAGAAACTTATAAAACCCATTCACCATCGCCGACGTCGACGCCGTAAACGCCAGCCCATGAATCGTATGGATCACCCCCGGCACTCCAGCCTTCTTCGCCGCATATCTCCCAATAATCCCCGCCTTGCTCGAATGCGTATGCACCACCTCCGGCCGAATCTCCCCCAGCCGCCGAATCAGCTTGCGATACGTCACATAATCCTTTAGGGGCAAAATCGCCCTCCGCATCTCATCCATGACTTCCACCCGATACCCCCCCGCCATCGCCCGCTCCATCAACGACCCCTCCGGCCCAATCGCCGGGCCGGTGATCAACGTCACCTCATGCCCCCTTCGATGCTGCCCCTCGCAAGACAAAATCGTATTCTCCTGCGCCCCCCCCACGATCAGCCTGGTAATCACATGCACCACGCGCATCCGCGCATCCTATCCCCTCTCCCGGTACTCCGGGAGAGGGCCACGGTGAGTGCCTCCTCTAAACGTTGGAAGTTAGACGTTGAGCGTTGAACGTTCTCCCTCCACCCCCGCTACCTGGACCGTCTGGCTGGGCTGTGTCGACCGGGCACCGGAGGGCCAGCGACTCCCGTCTCGCGCCAGCCCTTTCTTCCCTTTTCTCCCCCCTCATCCCTTCCTCCCCGCAATTAATTAAACTGCCTCCAGTCAGCCACCGGAGGTGGCGCTATCTCAACGGATTTTCCGGGGGGTTGCAGGGGGGTTGTACTCGACCCCCATGCATCCGCGGCATGAAAACCAAAACCAAAAACGATGACCTCGATAAACCTTTCCAATGAATTCACCCGCCTCCCCCTCCACCCCATTCACCTCCCACTAATGAAATCTCCCCCACTTCCTGTAAAATAAACCCCATGCTCCACCCTCGCGCAACAGTCCTTATCGTCCTCTCCCTCTCCTCAACAATTTTCGCCCAAATCCGCGGCGGCGGCGAACTCGGCCCCAACGTCCCTCCCTTCTGGGTCCGTCCCGGCTATCGCGTCACCCTCGCCGCCGAAAAACTCGGCGAATCCCGCTTCATGGAGTTCGACGACAAAGGCACCCTCCATCTCTCCCAGCCCGGCGCAGGCTCGATCGTCACCCTCACCGATAAAAACAAAACCGGCGCCTACGAAATCCTCGGCAAATTCATCACCGGCAAAAAAACCGCCCACGGCATGTGCTGGCACGACGGCTGGCTCTACTTCTCCCAGTCCGGCGCAATTCACAAAGCCCGCGACACCAACGGCGACGGCGTCGCCGACGAAACCGTCACCATCATCCCCGAAGAATCCCTCCCCCGCGGCGGCGGCCACTGGTGGCGCTCCATCCTCGTCACCGACGATGCCATCTTTACCTCCATCGGCGACTCCACCAACCTCACCGACGAATCCGCCTCCGCCCCCGAGCGCCAGAAAATCTGGAAGTTCGACCTGGAAGGCAAAAACAAAAAACTCTTCGCCTCCGGCGTCCGCAACACCGAAAAACTCCGTATCCGCCCCGGCACCAAAGAGATCTACGGCTGCGATCACGGCTCCGACAATTTCGGCCTGCCCCTCGGCGAGAAAAAAGGCTACCAGCCCCTCACCGACATGATGCCCCCCTGCGAATTCAACCACTACGTCGAAGGCGGCTTCTACGGCCATCCCTTCGTCGTCGGCAACAAAGTCCCCCGCCCCGAGTTCCAGAAAAAAGATGACATCCTCGAACTCGTCGCCAAAACCATTCCCCCCGAATGGTGTTTCGGCGCCCACTGGGCCCCCAACGGCTGGACCTTCCTCTCCAAAGACTATTTCCCCGGCCACAAAGCCGACGCCTTCTGCGCCCTGCACGGCTCGTGGAACAGCACCCTCAAGGTCGGCTATCGCGTCGAGCGCATCCTGTTCGACAACGTCACCGGCAAACCCTATGGCTCGCAGATGATCGTCGGCACCCTGGCCGAGGATGGCGCAACCGTCCTCGCCCGCCCCTGCGACTGCGTCGAAGCCCCCGACGGCACGATCTTGTTTACCTGCGACCAAACCAAGAAAATTTTCCGAATCTCCCGCTCAACAAGTACTGCCGCCGCCAATTAACAACGAGGAATGGGCAAACCGAAGGGACTCTTCTGGATTGGGTGGCATGGGCAGCCGTACTCTCGTGCCACTGGCAGCTTGTCTGCCAGTGTTCTTCGCGGCGGCAGGGCAGCAGTACTCCTCTTCTTCCCTCGCCCCTGTACTCAGGGGAGAGGGTCAGGGTGAGGGGGTCTTCTCCCTCGTCCCTTGTCCCTCTTCTTGGGAATGCTCCAGCCCCTCTCCCCTCGACCCGACCAGAAAATTTTTCTGCATTTCCCGCTCAACATCGATCACAGCCGCCGATTAACAAGGAAGAATGAGGCATCTCCTCAACTTGGCCCCTCGTGGGTGGCATGGGCAGCGGTACTCCGATGCCCGTGCAGCGCTCGGCCATGTTCTTAACGGAACTTGGGCACGGGTGCGCAAGGACCCGCAAAAAACCACCGGACTCTCCGTCCTGGCCATTCTCGCCCTCGGCGCGCTCGTTCTCTGGCTCGCCTACCTCCGCCGCCCCCCCGCCCCCACTCCCGCCTTCTCCCTCCAGCCCCCCAAATCCACCACCCGCCCCACCACCCGCCCCAGCCCC
>JBGPEF010000272.1:0-7543 GCA_041482675.1 Tepidisphaeraceae bacterium
CATGTGATCGGTGCCGGGAAGAATTGCCAGCCGGGCGTGGGGGAGCAGGCGGAACATCTCCACGGCGTGCTCCGGGCGGACGACGTCGCTGTCGCCGATCAGGATGAGTGTTGGGGCGCGGATGGCGGCGATGTCGGCGGCCGGCACATCTTTGAATTCCATCATTCGTCTCACGGATTTGGCGACGAAGGTGGGCAACTGCCGCGGGTCGGGGGCGGCCGCCAGATAGGCCTCGCGCAGCTCGGGCGGCATGTTCTCGGCGGTGCCGTTGCGGATCGATTCGAGCAGTTCGGGATAGAGCCCGTCTCGTTTGAACATGGCCGACATCACGATGAGTTTTCGCACCAACTGGGGATGGCGGATGCCCATCTGGAGGGCGATGCTGCCGCCGTTGCTATAGCCGTAGAAGTCGGCCTTTTCGAACTTGAGATATTTCAGGAGAGCGGCGGTATCGTCGGCCGATTGTTCGAAAATGAAAGGGCGATCGACATCGGCGGTGTGGCCGTGGCCCTGCTGCTCGAAGGCGATGACCATGCGATTTTTGGCCAGAGCCGGGAGAACCTTTCCGAATGACGTCTGAATCGTCGAGCCGCCGCCGTGAAGCAGGACCAGCGGGGGATTGGGGCTGTTGGCGGGGCCGTGAATTTCGTAATAGATTCGCAGGCCGTTGACGGGGGCGTATTTGCCTTCGGCTTTTTGGGTGGTGGTGTCGTTGACGCGAGGATTCGCAGGTTCGGCGGTTGCGCAGCCGCTGAGGAGAATGGCGGCCATGAGCGCGGCGAGCGATAGGAGGCCTACGCGGTTCATGGTTTGATCTCCTGTTGCGCTGGAATGCCGTCCACGAGGAGCTCGTGCAGACGATCGAGCATCTGGAGCCAGCTTGGCGGCGGCGGCGGGGCTATTTGTGGCGGCCATGTTTCTTCTCCTTGCCTTGAAGCTCCCGGAGATAGTCATCGAGGCGATCGAAGCGCTGCTCCCAATGGCGGCGATAATGCTCGACCCAGTTGGCGACGACTTTGAGCGGGCGGGCCTGGAGGCGGCAGGGGCGCCATTGTGCTTCGCGGCCGCGCTCGATCAGGCCGGCGCGTTCGAGCACTTTAAGGTGCTTGGAGATTCCCGGGAGGGTCATTTCAAACGGCCTGGCCAATTCGGTGACGGAAGATTGGCCGCGGGAGAGGCGGTTGAGGATGGCCCGGCGGGTGGGATCGGCCAGGGCGGCGAAGGTGGTGGTGAGAGGATCGTGGGGGGCGTGTGTTACCATTTGGTTAATTAACTACATGGTAAAGTATAGTCCCCGTCGTCGGCTGTCAAGGATACTTCGTGCCTTTGTGGGCTTGGTGGTTTTCTCCTTGGTCGGGGCGTTAGACTTTGAGGAGTTGCCGCGCTTCGGCGTAGCCGGGGGCGGGGCGGCCGTATTCGCTGGCGGTTACGCGCGCGAGGGCGATGAGTTGACGCCAGCGATAGGCTGGACGCGTGTTGGTGAATTCATCGGACACGGTGCGGTAATATTTTTCGGCGTGGAGTGAGCCGTCTTCGCTGCATGCGTATTTGAGCATGGTATCGAAGATGGCGCGGGAGTCGTGGCCGGCGCGGCCGAAGCGGGCGGTGACGGCGGCGGCGCGGGCTTGCAAGTTGCCCTTGATGGCGGAGTCGAGCTCGGCGAGGAGAACCTTGGGGTCATCGGTCTTGAGATCGTCGACGTGGCGCTGGAGAGGAAGCGGTTGCCAGTTGAGGAAGTCGCCGCCGCGGTTGGTGCGGTCGAGGGCGACTTGATAGGCACCCAGGATCAAACAGGCGAAGGTGTTTCAGGCATTGCTGACGCGCGAGAGGTTGCGCCAGGCGTTGGCGGAGTCGCAGGCGTGGACGCCGATGGAGTCGCCGTGGACGGAGCCGATGGGTTTGTTGGTGGTTTCATCGCGGAAGGTGCGGCCGATGTCGCGGAGAATCAGTTGGTTGGCGGCCAGGGAGAGGGCTTCGCCCAATGCGGCGGGTGAGAAGCCTTCGGCCAGAGCGGCGGCGGTGGCGGCGGCGGCTTGCGCAGGGGTGGAGGTGAAAATGGTCTGGCTCATCTTCTCGACCCACGCATCGTCGGCGGATTTGTCGCCGGGGGTGCGGCCGAGGAGATGATGTTCTTCGAGCAGTTTGGGGAGGAGAGTGCGCGGCGCATCGTAATCCGGGTAGCGGCCCCAGGATTCGGCTTTGACGCAGTAGCGGACGGATTGGCGGAGGAGGGTTTGGGCATGATCGTGGCCGATGATGTCGAGGAGGTCCCAGGCGCGATAGGGGAGGACGGTTCGGTGGACTTCGGTGGTTTCTCCGACGGACTCGAGGAGGGCGTTGAAGGCGATGTCGGTGGATTTGTTGGCGAGAGCAGCGAAGGTTTTTTCGGCCGAGTTGGCACCCTTGTTGTGAATGGCTTTGCGGAGGTCTTCGGCGGTTTGCGTGCCGGGGGCGGCCGCGACGGTATGGAGGACTTCGTTCTTTCGGCCGCCCTGTTCCTGAATGCGATTGGTATTTCTGTAGAGGACTTTGAAGACGGGGAGGGCTTGCTGTTGCGAGGGCAGTTCGCGGGACATGTGCCAGGCGGGGGCGATGGCCATGAGGGTGTGGAAGCCGACGTAGTCCTCACCGCCGAAGGTGCGGGCGTTGGCGAGGGCGGCGGCCGCGACGAGGGTGCGGAGCTCGGTGCCGCTGTTCAGTTTTTCGGTGAGGACGGCGAGGAGTTTATTGACCGGGGTTTCCTGCATGAGGACGACGAGGGGCTCGAGCGCGCCGAAGGAGAGGGCGTCGGGGGTGGGCCCGGCGGCGAAGGATTTGGAAAGGCCCAGGTCGGTGGCCATGGTTGCCCCGACGGAGGCGACAAGGACGCCGCAGCCGACGTCGGAGAGGAATTGGCGACGGGATGGATTTGTCTTTGGCATGATGGACTCCATTTTTTGAGGCCGAGATGTCCTGGAGCGATCTCGACCTGTCGCGCTAAGCTCCGCCCCCGCCGGGAGGGGGGCAGGGTGCAAGGAAGAGGGGGGAATTAATCATTGAAGCATTGAGGCATTGAGGCATTGAATCAGTGAGGAAGAGACCCGGAGGCGGGTTGGGGGGGAGGCGGAGGGGGTAGGGGGCGGGGAAGAAAAGAAATGTTGTTAGGGTGCCCCGTGGGGCGGTTTTCGGCAAAGGGTGTGGGGAGCGGGGGTTGTGGAGAGGGTGGGGCAAGAAGTTGAGAAAAAACCGAGTCCTTTCCGCGTCCTTTTCGGGTCCTTTTTGTGTCCCGTTTAGGTCCCGTTTAGGTCCCGGAGGATGGGAGGGAGGTCCCGGGGGAGGGGAAAGGAGGTCCTGAGGGATTTGCGAGTTGCGGGGCACTTGGCGGGCGAGGGAAGGGTGAAGGTCGTGTGGGTCGGAGAGGATGCTTGGGCGTACGCGGAGCGTTTGACGGACGCGGAGCCGGGCATTGCGAATGGCGCATCCAAGGTCTTCCCCTAACATCCTAAAATCCCCTTTTCAAAGACTGCACACCAATATAAGGGAGATGTTAGGGTAGGTCAAGAGGAAAACTCTGAATTCAGAACGGAGGATTCGGAAGATTCTCCCGCTCCCCGCCGCGGCGGGTAAACTCCGGACACCGGGGATTTCAATCCAGTTTCCTCTGGTTGGGGGTTGGAGGGGTGACCCTTTTTCTGCGTCCGCCGACTCCGCCATGCTGGCTTGTCCCGCGTTATGATGGGTGCGGGAGTGTTCGGTATGGGCGTCGATAAAACCCTCCGCTACTGCAAGCGTTGCCGCCGGCCCACCGTGGCCTACAGGTCATCGGTGGATGGTATTCTTGTCGGAGCGTGGCATTGTGGAACTTGTGGCAAGCGGCATTCATCGGCGGGCGGGACACTCCTTTTCCTGGCAATCATCGTCGCCGTGGCTGCCGGGATCATCTACGCCAACCCTGAATATCGTCGCCAGTTTTTTGAACTGTTCCACGGTTGGAGCAAGTAGCTGGACAAATTGGAGAAGCAATGAGCGAAGCGAACTACTCCATTGGGCCATCCCCCAACCCCACCACCCGCGCAAGCTCCGCAACTAAAACCGACGAGATGACATGGGCGGAAGAGTGGGCATATCGTTTCTTTGTCATCGTCGGCCTATTTCTGATGCTCAGTGGATGGGTCGGATATTTGGGAAGCTCGACGCCATCGCGCAGATTCGCGGAAGACAACGCCTACGGTGCGAGCGCCAATGCCCTTGAGCGCTTAGTTGAATTGGAAAAACAATCGGCCGATGGCATCGCTGGAACGGGTCGGGCAATCTGTGGCATCCTGTTTTGGGTTCTGGCCAGCCTCATCAAATTGCGGGTAGCGGTGCGGGTTGCATCGCAAGTCCCTAGTGTACCTCCTCACAATTAAGCGAACCTAATCGGCGCGGGCGCGTAGCTGAGATAGAACGTGAAACGGGGACGCAGCTCTCTACAGCCTGTTCGGCCGGCACGATCTGACCGGATTTCGGCGAGGAGTTCAAAACTATTCCAACCCATTCGGCCAGCCGCTTAGACACTCAACGCGAGTGCACAACGCCAACATTGAGCATCCAAACGAAGCGCTGATGGTGAACATTTTCAGTTGCTGGTGGTGAATCCGTAGCAACGTATTTCGAATAAACTCATCCTGACCAGTGGGTATTTGATACAACTCTCTGACGAAATCTTCTTTAATGCTGGTCGACGTAATTGTCGTCACGTCCAAGATAATGTTCCCCTCGCGGAAGTTGTCTGCCCGCAGTGTCTCGACTCCTTCCAGGATAAGATGAAAGCGATTCGCAGTTTTATCACCCAGCAGAATAGTGCATTTCCGACTGTCGGTGGTTATTAAGCCATACAGGCTGCCGTCGTGAAACCTTGGAATGTCCATCGTTCATTCTAGGAGTGTGACGCAGGACGAACCTAGTTTCCCTCGGAAACCGATAAGGGGTCACCCCTCAACCCCCCAGAGGAAACTGCATGAAATCACCGGTCCCCTCCGGATGGGAGAGCATTCAATTCCGCTCCTCATTCGTGCCCATTCGTGCCAATGGTAATAGAAATTCCGGTCGTTCTGCCTTCTGACTGCTGGCTTCTGACTACTTTCTTCTCGCTTCGTTCAGTGTTTCACCTTGCTGGCGGAAATAAATTCCAAGAGGTTGGTCAGCTCATCCGGGGGGATTTGCTCGAAGCCTTCGGGCATGACGGAGAGGTCGCTGGCGCGGAGTTTTTTGATGTCTTTGCGCTGGAGGGTGTGTTTCTGGGCCTGGGCGTCGATGATTTCGATGGCGGTGGCGTTTTCGCTTAAGAGGCGGCCGAAGAGGGTGTCTTCCTTGGTTTCGACGATCCATTGGCGGTAGGTGCCTTCGACGCTGCGATTGGGGTCGATGATTTCGGCGAGGATTTCGGCCTTGGCGCGGGCGCCGATGCCGGTGAGGTCGGGGCCGACCTGGCCGCCTTTGCCTTCGAGGGTGTGGCAGACCTGGCAGTTTTTCTCGAAGACCAGCGCGCCGAGCTTGGGGTCGCCTTTTAGTTCGGTGGCGGACTGGAGGGTGGCGAGGAGTTTTTGTTTGTCGGGGTTGGGGGCGCGGCCGGCGGATTTTTCGAGGTCCTTGGCGCGGCCGGCGATGGCGCGGTCGCGATTGGAGGTGAGGATTTGCCAGTCCTGGGGTTGGAGGTCTTTGGCGTTGATCGAGCCGGCGGCGATGGCGTCCAGAAGCGAGCCGGTCCAGTCGGATTTGCGGAGGATCATGGCCAGGGCGCTGCGCTGGGTGGCGGGGGTGAGGGCGTTCCACTTGGCGATGATGGATTGGCCGGCCGTGGGCTCGCGGGAGTTGGAGAGGGTTTCCATCAAGTTGCGCTGGAGGTCGGGAGGGGCGCTGGGATTGATCTGCTTGAGAATGGCGGCCACGGAGCCGGGGGTGTCGTCGATGGCGATGAGGCGGCGGGCGGATTCGATGCGCGCTTCGGCGTCGAGCTTGGGATTGGCGAGTTGGGTGCGGAATTGCTGGGCCATTTCCTTTAGTTCGGCCGCGAACATGGGGCGGCGGTTCCAGCGGTCGGCCAGCAGGAGCATGCGGTCGCGGAGATCGGGGGGAAGGGAGGTCATGATCAAGCGGAGCTCGGTGATGTCGGCGTCGGAGAAATTCGGCGCGGCATCGGCCGGCCAGCCGGAGGAGAGGCCGTCGAGGATGACGGCGGCGAGGGTGGGGTCGGCGGTTTTGAGTGAGGAGAGGGTGGAGACGATGGCGTCGGTCGGGCCGCGCTGGGCGAAATGGTTGGCGACGATGCGGATGGATTTGCCGGTTGCGCCGCTGAGGGAGGTGGAGGAGGCGATGGGGACCAGCTCGAGATCGTCGAAATAAGCGGCGCCGCGGGATTGGCCGTAGCCGCCGAAGAGGCAGTTGATGGAGATGGTGGAGGCTGGGCCGGAATTGAAGGTGGTTTCGACTTTTTTCCAGTCGGAGGAGCCGAGGACGGCGGGGGTTTTGAAATTGGTCAGATGCACATTGAGCAGCGCTCCATAGCCAGCGTTCACGTTTCGCAAATTGTCGGTTTTGATCCAGGCGGAGAGTTTGTAGTCGGTGTCGGGGGTGACTTGGACGTCGATGAACCAGCTCGAATCGGCGGCGGTGGTGGAGGAGATTTGGAGGGATTTTTTCCCGGAGCCGGTGTGGTCGATGTCGGCCCAGGCGTGGGAGGCCTGGCCGGAGTAGTGGCGGATTTTCCAGTTGGCGGGTTTGGAGTCTGCGCCTTCTTCGAAGGAGGGGTTGGGGATGAGATTGCGGGTGTCGATTTTGGGGGTTGCGGCTTCGGATTTGTAGGCGGCGAAGGCGGATCTGAGGAATGCGGAATCATGGCGGGCGGCGGCGATGATGGCGGCGTCGTTGAGGACTTTGTCGTCGGCGATATTTTTGCGGGAGAGGGCGGAGAAGATGGCCGCGCCGGCGGCGTCGGAGGGGGGCATTTGGGAGAGAGCGAGGAGGGCGGATTTTTTCACCTGGGGGTGAGGATCGTCGAGGGATTTGGCGGAGAGGATGGCGGCGACGGATTCGTCGGTGGAAGGGAGTGTGTCGAGGGCGGCTTTGCGGACGGCATAGCTGGGATGTTTGAGGGCATCGCGGGAGATTTCGGGGGTGAGGGCGTTGCGCTGCTGGAGGGTCCAGAGGGCGTGGATGGCGGGGGTATTGAGGCCGAGGGAATCGACGGATTTGTCGGTGATCAGCGCGGCGAGCGCGGGGATGATGTTGCGGTCGTTGCCGCGCTCGAGGAGAAGGCGCTGGGCGTGGAGACGCCAGAGGAGGTTGTCGGATTTGAGAACCTGGATCAATTCGTCGGGAGCGGATTTGGAGAGGTCGAATGATTTACTCGGCTGCGCGCCGGTAAAGATGAGTCGATAGATTCGGCCGTGGATTTTGTCGCGGAGGGGGGTTTCGTAGGCGTTGCCGCGGCCTTGTTTGAAGCCGCGGGGGATGGGGTTGTGCTGGACGATGTAGTTGTACCAGTCGATGAACCAGAGTGCGCCGTCGGGGCCGACTTCGGGGG
>JBGPEF010000273.1:0-7527 GCA_041482675.1 Tepidisphaeraceae bacterium
CGTAGGGGCGGCTTCAGCCGCCGTCGTGACGATAAACCGGCGGCTAAAGCCGCCCCTACAACAGACCGCAAGAGAGTTTTATGAACCAAGCCCTCCTCCAAAGCACATTGCCCCTCCCCGTCCGCCGCGGCAAGGTTCGCGATGTTTATGATCTTGGCGAATCGCTCCTGATCGTCGCCACCGACCGCATCAGCGCCTATGACGTGATCATGCCCAACGGCATCCCCGACAAAGGCCGAATTCTCACCGCGCTCAGCCTGTTCTGGTTCGAGAAATTCGGGCGTGATTTCGAAAACCATCTCATCGCCACCGACGTCGCCAAATACCCCGAAAAACTCCACCAATACGCCGCCCAGCTCACCGGCCGGTCCATGCTCGTCAAAAAAGCCAAAGTCGTCCCCATCGAATGCGTCGCCCGCGGCTATCTCGCCGGCTCCGGCTGGAAGGAATATCAGAAAAACCAGACCGTCTGCGGAATTCGCCTGCCCTCGGGCTTGAGGCAATGCGACAAACTCCCCCAGGCCATCTTCACTCCCGCCACCAAGGAAGAAACCGGCCACGACATCAACATTTCCTATGAGGAAATGGTCACTCGCGTCGGCCGCGATATTTCCGCCACCCTGCGCGACCGCACCGTCTCGCTCTACGGCCAGGCCGCGGATTATGCGAGCACCCGCGGCGTCATCATCGCCGATACCAAATTTGAATTCGGCCAACTGCCTGATGGCAAACTCATTCTCATCGACGAAGTCCTCACCCCCGACTCCAGCCGTTTCTGGCCCGCCGACGAATATTCCCCCGGCCGCGATCAGCCCAGCTTCGACAAGCAATTCGTCCGCAACTATCTTGAAGCGCAGCCCTGGGACAAAACTCCTCCCGCCCCGCGCCTGCCCGATGAGGTTGTCGAAGGAACCCGCAAGCGCTACCTCGAAGCCTACGAGCGCCTCACCGGCCGGCGGCTCATGTAGGTCCGGCTGTGCCGGACAAGCCCGACGCGGCCGGACCGGCATGCGGATGCACATGCCGCCGCCATTTACAAGGGCCCTGATCAGGGCTATAGCGTTTTCCTTGACACCCCATTTTCGTGCCTTTACTGTCTAGCGCTGGCGAAAACCAAGGTGCCTTTTAGGCAGAGCTCGACGGCCTTTTGAAGCTCACTGTACTGCGTGCGCTCTTGCCGGGAATTATCCTCCATGTCCGAATCACCTGCGCGTCTGAACGTCACGCCACATAAAGACATCGCCGTTGTGGAGTTCACCGAGAACAAAATTCTCGACGAGATGAGCGTGTCCGAGATCGAGCGCGCCCTGGCCGCGCTTCTGGAGGCCAGGGACCGCCCCAAAATCCTCCTCGACTTTGCCAACGTCGATCATCTCACCTCCGCCGCCCTGGGAATGCTCATCAACATCAATAATCGGATCAAGCAGCAGAACGGCCAGTTGCGGCTGGCGAACATCCGCCCGCAGATCATGGAAGTCTTCATGATCACCAAGCTCAACCGTTTGTTCAGAATTTTAGGTACCCGCGCGGAAGCGCTGGCGAATTTCGAATAGGGGCGGGACTCCGCCCCACGTGCAGACATTCACGGGTCGGGATGGAAGGGCACCGTTGGACGATTCCTTGCGATTCATCATCCCCTCCGACTACTACGAAGGCCGCGCCATCCAAAAGCGGATCCTCGAAGAAGTTGAGAAGCACCATTTCAACGAGGAAGCGACCTTCGCCATCAAACTCGCACTGGAAGAAGCTCTCATCAACGCCATCAAGCATGGCAACAAGCTCGATCGCACCAAAAAGGTCCGCATTCAGGCGCGGGTGACCGATGAGGAGGCCGAGATCACCATCGAGGATGAGGGCCCCGGCTTCGAACGCACCAGCGTGCCCGATCCGACCACCGAGGAAAACCTGGAACGGCTCCATGGCCGGGGCATTCTGCTGATGGAAGCCTATATGCACATTGTCACCTGGTCCAACCGCGGGCGGCGCGTGCGGATGGTAAGAAGAAATAACGGGCTGGCGGGCGACAATCGGCCGCCGGCTTAGTCCAATGTTCTCGCTTCGCGCCAACACCTCCGGCGAAATCCTCATCCCCTCCGCCAAATCCACCCGCCCCTGGGCCAACTATTTCCTGATCTTCCTCAACCTCGTCATTTTTCTCGCCCAGGTCCGCAACCCCGGCCTCATGCCCCGCTATCAGCTCAACGGCCGCGCCTTGAGCCTCAGCCAGTTCCTCACCTACGCCTTCCTCCACGTCGGCTGGGGCCACCTGCTCTTCAACATGGCCGTGCTCTACGTCCTGGGCAACGACATCAATCTTCGGCTGGGCCAAATCGGCTATATCGCCTTCTATCTGGCCGGGGCGGTCGTTTCCGGCCTTGGGTTCGTACTTTCCGGCGGCAAAGACCAGAGCATGGTCGGCGCCAGCGGAGCCGTCGGCGCGGTCATGGGCGCTTATCTGGTCCTCCTGCCACGCTCCAATATCTCCCTCTTCATCGGCGTCGCCTGGCTGGAGGTCCCCAGCATGTATTTCGTGATCATCTTCTTCTGCTACAACCTGATCATGAGCCTCGCCACCGGCGCAGGGGCCCAGCAGGTCGCTTATGAGGCCCACATCGCCGGAATGGTCTATGGTTTTCTGGTCACCACCGCCCTGCTGATGACCCGGCTCCTCCCGAGGCAGGGCTCTGATCTATTGTCCATTCTCAAGCGCAAACGAACCGAGATGACCCGTTAGGCCTGATTTCCCCCGCCTTGACGCCCGCGCCTTCCCCCTCAACAATTTGCGCATGCCCCGTACCATAACCCATGTCGCCCTGGAGCCCCTGAAGGCGAAATTCCCCTCCATCGGCCTCAAGGCCGGCGAATTCCGCGACATGATCACCGTCGTGGTCCCACGCGAGCACATTCTGCCCGTGTGCAGGTTTCTCCGCGACGACTCCGCATTACAGTACGACATGCTCGCCGAGGTCAACGGCATCGACTATCTCCATTTCCCCGGCGCGACCAATCGTTTCGCCGTGACCTACGGCCTCACTTCCGTCTCCAACAACAACCGCCTCTGGCTCAAGGTTTTCCTCGATCCCACCATGGACACCGCCCCCGGCACCGCTCCCCGCGATGAAGAAGTCCTCGAAAAAGGCGACCCCGGCCTGAAGGTCGATTCCGTCTGCCCCATCTGGCCCGGCGCGGAGTGGATGGAGCGCGAAGTCTACGACATGCTGGGCATCATTTTCGTCGGCCACCCCGACCTCCGCCGCCTCCTCACCTGGAGCGGCTTCGGCTCGTATCCCCTTCGAAAAGATTACCCCCTCCGAGGCGTCGGCGAGCGGGAGAACTATAAGATCGTGACCAGAGAAAGCGCCTAATGAGCTTCGGGCCCTATGAACAATCGCAAACGGCTCCAGAAAGCTCTGCAATCACCGGCGAACATTCGTTTTGGGGAGCTGACTACGCTGGTGGAAGCATTCGGATTCCGATTGTCCAGGATTACCGGAGACCACCACATTTACGCTCACCCCAAAGTTCCGAAGCTCGTTAATCTGCAGGAGGTTGACGGGAAGGCCAAGCCCTATCAGGTTCGGCAATTTCTCAAGATAGTTGAACAATATGACCTACAATTAGGAGCGGAACCATGAAAGACTACCACATCAACATTTTCTATAGCGAGGAAGACGGCGGGTATATCGCTGACATCCCGGATCTCGATGCCTGTTCAGCTTTCGGCCAAACTCCGCAACAGGCGCTGGTAGAGGTGGAACGGGCCAAGGCGGCGTGGCTCGAGGCCGCTCGCGCAGAAGGAAAGCCGATTCCGCCGCCGCGCTATCGACCTGCCATTTATCAGGTCGCATAGATGTTCGAATCCTTATTCCAACGCCGCTACCTCATCCCCTTCAAAGCCGCCCGGCTTCCCCAGCAATTCGCCGACGTTTTGGTGATCGGCGGCGGCGTTGCCGGCCTCCGTGCTGCCATCGCCGCCTCCGAAACCGCCGACGTCCTGGTCGTCACCAAGGACAGCATCGAGCAATCCAACACCTGGTATGCCCAGGGCGGTATCGCCGCCGTGCTACAGCCCCTCGACAGCCACGAGATGCACGTCAACGACACCGAATCCGCCGGCGCAGGCCTGTGCGATGACGCGGCCGTCCAGATCGTCATCAAAGAAGGCCCCCAGCGCGTGCTGGAACTGCTCTCCTGGGGCGCGAATTTCGATAAACAGCAGGGCAACCCATACGACCTCGCCTTCACCCGCGAAGGCGGCCATTCCTTCGCCCGCATCGTCCATGCCTACGGCGATGCCACCGGCAAGGATGTCGCCCAAACCCTGATCAACACCGTCCGCGCCCACGAAAACATCCGCGTCTCCGAGCAATCCTTCGTCATCGACCTCATCACCGACAACGGCCGCTGTGTCGGCGCGCTCGCCCTGATCAAAGGCCAGATCAACATCATTTGGGCCCGCCAGGCCATCCTCGCCAGCGGCGGCGCGGGCCAGCTCTATCGCGAATCCACCAATCCCAAAATCGCCACCGCCGACGGCCACGCCATGGCCTGGCGCGCCGGCGCAACCCTCCAGGACATGGAGATGGTGCAGTTTCATCCCACCACCCTCTACGTCGCCGGCTCCAGCCGCGCCCTCATCACCGAGGCCGTGCGCGGCGAAGGCGCCTATCTCGTCGATCGCAACGGCGAGAGGTTCATGAAGGATTATCACCCCGACGGCGAGCTGGCTCCGCGCGACGTCGTCAGCCTGGCGATCATCCAGCAGATCCGCAAAACCCATTTCACCCACGTGTTCCTCGACGTCCGCCATCTCGACCCCGAAAAATTCCGCGCCCGCTTCCCCCAACTCGCTCACCTGATGGATCAATTCGAAATCAATCCCGCCAAAGATCTGATCCCCATCCACCCCGCCGCCCACTACATGATCGGCGGCGTCGATGCCGATGAATTCGGCCAGTCCAGCCTCAAGGGCCTCTACGCGGTGGGCGAGGCCAGTTGCTCCGGCCTGCATGGCGCAAATCGCCTCGGCTCCAATTCACTCCTCGAAGGACTGGCCTTCGGCGCACGCGCTGGAAAACACGCCGCCGAGGCCGCCCACAGCGAGACCCTCAAGTTCCCCCAGTCCCTGGAACAGCGCATTCCCCCTTCGAGCAAAACCGAGCTCGACATCACCGACGTAAAAAGCTCCCTCCGCAGCATCATGTGGCGTCACGTCGGCATCGAGCGCATGGGCGATCGCCTCACCGAGACCCGCGAGCGCCTCGCCTTCTGGGGCCGCTACGTCATGGACAAGGTTTTCGATCCCGACAGTTCCTCCAACGGCGTCACTCCCGGCTGGGAGCTTCAAAACATGCTCACCGTCTGCGCCCTGATCTCGACGGCCGCCCAAACCCGCAAAGAATCCCGCGGCGTTCACTATCGCGTCGATTTCCCCAAACGGGATGATGCCAATTGGCGCGTCCACCTTCTGTGGCGTCGCCCCAGCGAAACCCCCATCCCCGAACCCGTCGAAGTCGTCAAAGAACCCAGCCGCTGATGCGGATTGTTCGCCCACTTCTACTCAAACGATATCCGATTCCCCGCATTAAAAATCCCCATCAACTCACTCTTCTCCTGCGGCGACTCAACCGCAGCCTGCTGCGGCCGCGTACGCGAAGCATCCCGCGTCTTATGTCCCTTCCGCGAAAGCGCTGAGCGAATCGCATTATCCAGGTCGATCCGCCGATAAGTCAGATACGTCGCCGGATATTCCGTATCCCCATCCCAGTTCTTCGACGCCGATGATTTGAGAATCGAAAGAATCTGCGCAACGCTCAATTTCGGATTCGCCTGGTGCAGCAGCATCGCCGCGCCCGCCACCACCGGCGCTGCATAACTGGTCCCACTACCGCGCAGATAAATATGCCGTCCGCCCGCGATGCTCGGCGCTGCGATCCCCTCACCCGGCGCGAGCAAATCCAGATCCGAGGCACGC
The DNA here is from genome assembly GCA_041482675.1 of Tepidisphaeraceae bacterium. Taxonomy (GTDB): domain Bacteria; phylum Planctomycetota; class Phycisphaerae; order Tepidisphaerales; family Tepidisphaeraceae; genus JBGPEF01. The sequence continues at coordinate 5,975 of JBGPEF010000273.1, forward strand.
GAAGTAAACCCGCTGATCACATCGTCGCCATTGACCGACCCCACCCCCACCACGCTCGGGTCCGCCGCCGGATAATTGATTCCCGGGTTGCTGATGCCGTCATTCCCGCTGGCCGCCGTGATGAACACGCCCTGTTTCTTCAGCGTCGCCAGCTCATCTCCATACGGCCCGCGGGTGAATTTCCGCTCATAATCGCCATCCCCCAGCGACATGTTCACCGCCGTGATGTTGTACTGCTTGCGATGATTGATCACCCACCGCAACGCTGCTTCAATCCGGCTGTCCGGCAGGTAATCGCTGTTGTCTTCTATGCGCAGCGCCACGATCTTGGCCGCCGGCGCAATCCCCCGGTATTTGAATCCGCCAAAGTTGAATTGCCGCGCTGCGATCATCCCCGCCACCATGGTGCCGTGCCCGGTCTGATCCATTGGATCGCTGTCATTGTTTACAAAGTCATATCCCGCGATGACGGTCTTCCCCCATCTCCCGCCCAGCGCTGGATGGTTGTAATCCACCCCCGTATCCAGGATCGCCACCGACTGCCCTTTGCCGGTGATGCCCTTATATGTTTTCGCCGCCAGGTCCTGGTCGATCACCATCGCCGTCGGCCCCCACCCAATGGACAAAAGGCACCGGTCCTCCAGCCCTTCCAGAGAAAACCAAACCCCCGAAGATTGCCCTTTTTTATAACCCATGATTATTTCAATAACCTCGCACCTGTGGCCGTCCGGGGCTGCCAAACACGACCGACCTGACACCTTGCGCCCCGGCCAACCCTCCCGCAAGCCATCAAGGCGAGAGTTGCTGCCGTGCATCCTCGACTTTGCAACCGTCGTGCCATCGGGTTCTGTCGATGGTATCATCCACCCGTCAGGCTCAGCCGTATCCATGGCTGGGCCGGCTCGCTCCGACGTGCGGGCTCAGGCGTATGTTCAAGAGCATCTCGAAGGGAGGAATTCGATGAACCGAGCTGCTTTGTTGCTCTTGTGCGGCGTGATAGTGCATTCTGCGACTGCGCGCTGCGTGAGAACAGAAGACTATGTTGTGATTAATGCGCTCTCATCGCCCATCGAAGAGAATTTTGACACGATAGGCAGCGCCGCCAATGCACTGCTCCCGTTTGCATGGTCGCTGGCCAGCGGATCAACCATCGGGGGCACGATCCACACGCAACACTCGGCGGGAACGAGCGGCGAGGGCGTTCTGACAGGCAACTCTCCTGGCGGATTCTACAATTTCGCCGACGGCGTCAATGCCACCTCAACCGATCGTTCGGTTGGCTTCCTCGCCGATTCGTTCTTCACGCCCAACAAGAGTCTGTTCTTAGAACTGCGCAACAACACCGGAACAACCATCAGCGCGCTGAATATTTCTTACGACATCGAGAAGTATCGTTCCGGCATCTCCTCTTATGACATGAACCTGTACGTCGGCGCTTTTGGCGCCACTCAAACATTAATTAGCGGCGCCACCCAGCATTACGACGGCGATCCTCAAAACGCTGTGGTTGATCCACCTGCCAGAATCAACAAGTCGGTTGTGGCTGATGTGTA
>JBGPEF010000274.1:0-7516 GCA_041482675.1 Tepidisphaeraceae bacterium
CCTTCGACAACGCCACCATCAACATCCAGGGCGTCGATCTGGTCGCCACGTTGATGGACCCCAACCATCAGGGAACTTCCAGCCTCTATCAACTCTCCGGCCTCCTCGCCGACGGCACATCCATCTCCGGCGGGTCGATGGTGATCCAGAACGGCACCGCCGCCAACTTCGGCCTGATCATCGTCCCCCACTGGACCGCCGATGCCGACGGCAACTGGTCGGCCGAGACCAACTGGGTGCAGGGCGTCCCCAATGCTCCCGGCTCGGTCGCCCGCTTCCTCGACAAGATCACCGCCGATCGCACCATCACCGTCGATGGCAATTTCACCGTCGGGCAGATGGTCTTCAACGATACCGACCGCTACACCCTCGCCGCCGCCGGCGGCGGTTCCATCACCCTCCAGGGCCCCGCCCCAAACATCAATGTGGTCGGCGGCGCCCACCAGATCAACGCCCCCTTGATTCTCACCGGAAATACGGAAATCGCGGTGGCCACTTCGGCCACTCTCAACATCGGCGGCGCTGGCCTCTCCATCCGCGCCGGCGCGGCCCTGGTGAAAACCGGCCCCGGAATCCTGCGCATCAGCGGCCCGCAGGCGCATGAAGCCAACGCCAGTTTGATTTTGTCGGGCGGGACGCTGAATCTCGCGTCGGATGCAGGCGCTCCCGCGTCGATCAGCGCTGCGGCCTTGGCCAACCTCAACCTGCAAATCAGCGGCAGCGACACGGCCACCATCCTCGATGCTTCGCAGGACCTCAGGAATCTCACCATCTCCCACGCCAATCCCGGCAATCAGTCGCTCGATCTGCATTCTCCAAGCGCGCCCGGCGCCTTCAATGCTTTGCGCATCTACGCCGCCGACCTGGTGGCCGCCAAAGCATCGCTCTGGGAAGCCATCAAAAACGCCAACAGTCCCGGCTCGCCCAATCCCACCGACGGCATCTTCGATACCGGCCGCCCTGCTCACCCTGGAACCGCCATCGGCCTCGCTCAACTCACCGATCCCCACGGCGATCCGCACGTGCAGGTCCGGCTGACCCGCCTCGGCGACCTCAATCTCGACGGCGCTGTCACCATCGCCGACTTCATTGATCTGGCCTCTCACTTCAACAGCACCAACGCCACCTGGCAGGAAGGGGACGTCAATTACGATGGAGCTGTGACCATCGCCGACTTCATCGACCTCGCCTCCAACTTCAACACCACCTACGCCGGCGAGTCCTTCCCCATCAGCGCCGCCGACCAGCAAACCCTCTCCAGCTTCGCCCTCGCCAACGGTGGCAGCATGGTCCCCGAACCGGCCAACTCGCTCTGGGTTCTGCTGGCGACCATGCTTGGGGCGCGTCGGAAAAAGAAAAAGGTGTGCTGAAGCACACCCTACTGTCTTGTGAATTCTGAATTCTGACTTCTTTTAAGCCGACATCGCCCTCTCCACCCTACCCTCCGGAATCGCCCGAATCGTGCTCCGGTCCACATACGTCCCCGTAATCCACAAAATCGTCGGCCGGTGCATGTGCGCCGTCCGCAGCAGATTCGTCGCCGCCAGAGCCAAATCCGTCGGTGTCACGTATATCCCGGTACACAGTGGCGTCCCGGCCCACGTCCCCACCGCCGCCCAACTCACTCGCGCCACGTGCGGATGGCTCTCCCCCACCTGGTGTACCTCCACCGCCGCCGCCTCCCCATCGCACAGGATCGCGCTGTTGGCCCGGTCCAGGATCGCCGAAGTGTTCTGCCACGGCGCAGAATCCACGGCCGCGTGCGGCGCATATCGTGCCGCCGCCGCCCGCACCGCCGTCGAAACCGCATGCTCCGACGTATCCTCCAGCACCAGAATCCGCCGATGCCCGGCCAGGAAAATGTCCCGCGCCAGACACGATGCCGCGTGTACCCGATCCAGCAGCACCGCGTGTACCTTGAACGATGCCGGCTCGCGCCCCAGCAGCAATATCGAAATCCCCCTCACCAGCAGGTCCTTATGGAACGACTCCGGCGTCGATTTGCTCAGGTCGATGACCGCATTGAACTGGCTTATGAAGCTCGGCCGCATCTCCGTCCCCGCCACCACTACTTCGCTCTCGCTGTGGCTCTTGAGCAACTGCTCCACCACCGCCGACTTCCGCTCCGCCTCATCCACCAAAACCAGCCAGCGTCCGCCCAAATCTTCCGGCGCGGAACTCCCCTTCACATACGTCCCGCGGCCGATGCTCCGCTCCAGCAACCCCTCGGCCGCCAGATCCGTCAGCGCCTTGCTCAACGTCTTCGGATTGGCCTTGAATCGCCGCGCCAGCTCGCGCTCACCCGGCAGCTTCCCCGACAGCTCGCCGTTAACCACCGCATCGCGCAGCCTCTCGCGCAAACGCTGGAACTTGTAACTGAGCCGTTCCACTTGTTGTCCATCTCGAGTTGAAATCTCTGTTGCGTTCGGCATGCAAACATCCTCAAAGCGCAATCGGTCGCCGCGGCGACCCCGACCTTTTAATGACACAAGGGCAGCGCTTCCCCGACCAGGGAGCCATCGCAACCCGACCCACCATTTGTTTCGGCGAAACCCCGCGCCAGAATTCATTAAATCCACCGCCCCAAATTACCAAATGCCCCGATTCATTTAACCCGCACAATTGCCCGTCCCCGGATGGGCCCGCCCGGGCTAGACTGCTGGCTATGGAACAGGAGATGGCCTTCCCCAACCCCATCGAGCGCACCGACCTCCCCGTGCCGCGCCGCAAATGGCGCTATGTCGTTGCCGGGCTGCTGCTTGTATTCGCTCTCTCGATCGTCTTCCTCCCCCAGATTGTGGGCTCGAAGATCGGCCGAAATGTGCTGAAAATGTACCTGGAAAGCAAGTACCGCGGCACGGCCTGGATCGGCGAAATCAACACCGGCTGGTTTGGCTCGACGAGCATCAACGGCTTCTCACTGCTCGACCCCGAAGGGCGATCGATCCGCTTCGCCCGCCTCGACTGCCAGATGCCCCTGGGCAAGCTGCTCCGCGGCAACTTCGAGCTGAAGAACGCCACGATCAAGGACCTGTCGGTCGAATACGTCATCGACTACGGCGACGGCACCGACTCCTTCGACCGCCTCCCGGCCGGATGGATGCCCCATCAGGTCGCCCCCACCCCGTCCGCCGGCAAACCGCGCGTGCCGATGAATCTGCCCGACCTCTCCGGCGACATCACCGTCCAAAACGCCACCCTCACCGTCACCCGCGGCCAGATCCAGGACAAAATGTTCCGCACCGTCTATCGCTCCGCCCGCTTCTCCAACATCAACGGCAAGCTCCAGATTCCCTCGCTCGACGAGTCCTGGACCTGCGACCTCTCCGGCAATGTCGGCGGCGAAGATACCGGCGGCACCTTCACCGTCGCCGGCAAGGTCAATCTCGGCGAAAACGGCCAGCTCAATGTCTCCAAAGCCGTCGCCGACATGACCGTCACCATGCGTGATGTTCCCAACGCCGCCACGCCGGGAGCAGGTTCATTGGGCTGGGTGCTGCTCTCGCTCGTGCCGGCCGAGGATTATGGGCAGATGTTCGGGCCGGTGATCAAGACCCTGGACCTGCACCTGACCGTCGGCGAGGGCAAACTGCGCTTCGACAAATTCGCCGCGGTTGGCGAACTCGAGAAGAAAGTCACATCGCTGGCCGGCCATCCCATGCTCGACCTGGTCAGCACACCCCGCAAGCTCGGCGTTAATGGGCCAACTTCGGCGAATATCCAGCTCACCCGCGAAGTCGCCCGCAGACTGGCTTACGCCGTTCCCTTCCTCCAGGATGTGACCAGCGGCGGCGATCTCCGTTTGGACATCGATGATTTGTCGCTCCCGGTCATCGGGTCTCTTCGCAAAATGAACGGCAAAGGCCGCCTCAGCGTGCGCAATGCGTCGCTGATCAGCGGGCAGGTTCTCCCCGATTCGTTTCCTCGCGAATTGACCACCCAATGGCAGGCGATCGTGGGCGATACCAGCGCGGCGGTGATACTCAACGCGCCCGAGGTGCGATTTGTCATCGACAACGGCAAGGCCCGCTGCGAGCCTTACACGATCACGCTCAACGATCTGCCGGTCGCCATCACCGGCGAAACCGAAGTGGCCGGCGGCAAGTTGGCGCTGCAAGCCCGCATCGGCCTGCCGCCGCAGATGCAGAAAGAGGGGATGGGACAGGCGATGATCATCCCCATCAGCGGCACCGTCGAGCAGCCAAAAATGGAGATCACCTCCATCTCTGGCGGCGCCAGCCCGGAGCGCTGGGCCGACGCCATCGACCGCCACGTCGTCGAGCTCCGCGAGCGCAAAAAAGAACGCCTCTTCCTGCTCTCCGACAAGCAAATCAAAAGCATCACCGGCCCCTTTGATGAGTTGATCAACGCCGCCACCAAACCCACAACTCAACCGTCGGGAACGCCCAAGTAGGTCGGGCACTCCTGCCCGACATTCCACCGGCACTCCTGCCCGACATTCCACCAGCACTCCTGCCCGACATTCCACCCGTGTCTTTCCCCCGCTCTTCTCAAACGCCGCCTTCCGCTACAATGCCCCGCATGCAGCGTTTCGCCGTTGTGCTGTTAACTCTTCTGTTCATCCTCCCCGCCCGCGCCCAAACCCCCGGCGCGGAACCCGGAACCAAAAAACTCCTCGCCGCCAACGGGCTGTTTCAGCGGCAGCTCTACAAGCTGGCGGCCGAGCAATACAGCGATTTTCTCAAGGAACATCCGACGCATCGCGAGGCCAAGGCGGCGAAATACGCGCTGGCGATCTGTTTCTATCGGTTGGGTGATTTCCAGCAGGCGGCCGCGAAGCTTGATGAAATTCTGGCGGAGGGCGAGTTCGCCCAGCGCGATGAAGCATTGCTGGTGCTGGGCTACTGCCGCATCTCGCTGAAGGATTTCCCCAAGGCGATTGCCATATTTGACGAGTTGATCGCCAAATTTCCCGACTCACCGTCGGCCGAGACCGCGGCATTGAATCGCAGCCAGGCGCTGCTGCTCATGGGCAATTCCAGGGAAGCCGAAGAGACCGCCCGCGCCTTCATGGCCAAATATCCCAAGAGCCGCCGGATGTCCGAGGCGCTCTATTTCCTGGCCCTCGCCCAGCGCGCCACCGGGAAAGCCTCCGAAGCCGCGGCCACGCTTCGCGGGCTCCTCGATGACTATCCCGATGCCCGTCAGCGCGGCGATGCGATGCTGTCCCTCGGCCAGATTCTCGAGTCGCTCAATCAGCACGATAAGGCGATTCAGCAATACGAAATCCTGGCCGCGACCGTGCCGGAAAAGCGCGCGGAGGCGTATTACTCCCTCGCCCTGGCGCACTACAACCGCGCTGAATACGACAGCGCCACCGGCGCCCTCACGCGCCTCATCGAGCATCATTCCGACAGCCCCTACGCCGCGGCCGCCCGTCTCCAGCTTGGTCTGACCCATCTGGCGGCGAAGCGCATCCCCGAGGCGAGGCGCGCGCTCGAGGAAGTCATTCAAAAAGATCCCCAGCGCGCTCCCACCGCAAAATATTGGCTCGCCCAGTGCGACATCGCCGAGAAAAAATACGAATCCGCCCGCGCCGTCCTCGACGAACTGGCCAAAGCCAATCCGCCACCCGCCAATCTCGAGCAGATTCTCCTCGACCGCGCCCAGTGCACCATGAGCCTGGGCAAAAACTCCGAAGCCGCCGCCGAATTCGCCGATTTCGGGCAAAAATTCCCCAAGAGCCCGCAGCGCGCGGAGGCAATTTATCGCCAGGCCTTCTCGCTTCACAAAAGCGCCAGCTACGCCAAAAGTCTGGAGCTTTGCCGCGAGCTGAAACTTCCCGAATCCAGCCCGCTCTATCGATCCGCCCGCGAGCTGGCCGCCGAAAACCTGCTGCTTCTCAATCGCTACGACGAAGCGGTGGCCGCTTATGATGACCTTCGCAAGAAGACCGATAGCGACGCTTTGAAACTGAAATACACCGTCCGCCTCGGCCAGGCCGCCTATTTCGGCGGCGATTATTCAACCGCCATCGATTCGCTCACCCCCATCGCCGCCAACAAGACTGTCCTTGCCGATGCCGATCTCTCGCGCGGCATACTCATCCTCGGCGACGCGCTGCTTCATGAAAATAAAAACAAGGAAGCCGCATCGATCCTCGCCGGCTATGCCCAAAGCGCCGGCGCGGACAAACTCGAAGCACAATTCAAACACGCACTGGCCCTCCTCCGCCTGGGTGATTTGCCCAACGCCGAAAAAGCATTCGCCGATTTGTCCAAAGCGTCCCTCGACTCGGTTTGGACCCTTCGCGGCCTCTTCGAATACGGCCAGATGGCCTATCGCCAGAACGATCCCATCAAAACGACCAACGCGCTCAAAAAGCTTCTCTCCGCCAATCCGCCGCCCGAATTGGCCGGCCCCGCGGCGTATCTGCTCGCCTGGCTCGAGCTCGATGCCAGGCACCCCGCCGAAGCGGCCGCCGCCTTCGCGCAGATGGCCGAGAAATATCCCAACGAGGCGCTCGCCGCGGATGCACGCTTCTATCAAGGTGTGGCATTAAAGGATGCCGGCAGCGAGCAGCAGGCGGTCGATGTGCTTCAGGACTATGTGAAACATCACGAAACCGGCCCGCACACCGCCCAGGCGCGACAGCTCATCGCCGCGTGTCTGGTGAAATTGCAAAAGCACCAGGAAGCGATCGCCACGCTCAGCAAGCTCGCTTCCGATCCCAAAACGGCGAACGATGAAGTGCTCTATGACCTGGGCTGGTCGCAGCAGTCGGCCAAGGATTCCAAATCGGCGGAACAAACCTATCGCCGGCTGCTGAAGGATTTCCCCAACAGCAAATTAGCGGCGGCAGCGCGTTCCGAAGTTGGCGAAATCCTTTTTCAGCGGGAAAAATTTCCGGAAGCAGTGGAGCTGCTGGAAAAAGCCGTCGCCGACAATTCGGCCGATGCCAAAACCATTTCGATTGCCCTTTATCGCCTCGGCTCCGCGTACGAAAAACTCGGCCAGCCCGCCAAGGCCGCGCAAACTTTCAACGCATTTCTCGCCAAGCACGGCAACGATGAACTGGCCGGCTGGGCCCACTATCAGGCCGGCGTCAGCCTCGCCAAACAGGACAAGCTCGATGACGCCAAACAGCACTTTCAATCCGCCCTAGCCGGCAAGCCCAAACCCGATCTCGCTTCCGTATCGCTGCTGAAATTGGCCGAGGTGACGGCCCAGCAGGGGCAATACGCCGAATCGCAGAAACTCTATCACCAGTTTCTCGACAAATACGCGCAGGACCGCTTCGTCTATCAGGCCCAGTTTGGCATCGGCTGGGCGTTGGAGAATCAGAAAAAATATGACGAGGCTCGTCAGTGGTACGGCAAAGTGATCGCGCAAAACAGCAGTCCCACCGCCGCCCGGGCCCAGTTTCAGATTGGCGAAACGTTTTTCGCCCAGGGCCAGTACGAACAAGCGGCGGCGGCTTTGTTGGCCGTGGCCGACGTTTACGCGTACCCCGAATGGGCCGCCCGCGCCATCTTCGAGGCCGGCCGCGTGTTCG
>JBGPEF010000275.1:0-7493 GCA_041482675.1 Tepidisphaeraceae bacterium
CCGATTGGTTCGGGGGTCGTCGAGGCGGGCGTGAAACAGTTCAACAAACGCGTTAAAGGCACCGATCAGTTCTGGAGCGAAGCCGGCATAGAGCCCCTCCTCTCTCTGCGAGCGATGTGGCTCAGTCAGGACGACCGCTGGCAACGCTACTGGGCCTCCCGTCCCGCGTACTCAAGGGCGGCCTAAAGTGTCACGCACCCCTCCCGCCCGCACCTCCCAAGTGCAGAGCTTGCACAATCCCCTCCCTCCCCATCCCAACCCCATCCCCTCCCGTAGGGTGCGGCTCGCCGCACCACCCCCTCCCCCCGCATCTCGCACCAATTCCCTCCCCCGCTCGCGCCGTAGCCAAGCCCAGTGTAAATCAGCGAATCTTCGCCAGATCCACAAATTCCTTCACCCGCACCCCATACCCCACATCCCCAATCCCCACCACCACCGTCAGATTGATCTTGTCCAACTGCGCCCGCCCGGCCGTAAAAACCACCAGCACATGCCCCGGCTTCGCCCTCTCCTCCGGCAACAACGCCGACGACAGCACCAACTTCTTCCCATCCGAAATTTCCAGGTTCACCCGGTTAAAACTCTTCAACTCCCCCTTCAACTCAAACTCCACCTCCACCCAAACCCCCTCCGGCCCCGCCCCCAGCGCCCGCACCTCCATCCCCATCTCCTTCGCCCGCTCCTTGCTGACATCCACGATGCTGATCATGCCGAAGCACGGGCTGGCGCCGAGTGCGAGCAGAAAAGTCAGAACGGAGAGGCGGAGTAGCGTTTTCATAGAGGCCTTGGACGATGCGTGGGGGAGATTGTTCCTCTGGTGGAGGATGAGGCCGTTTCTGACCTGTGGATAAGCACCCACCAAGTCATGGCCCATCCGTCAGTTCCGACCATACCTGCGCCGGCCCGTCAAAAGTCAGTCCGAGGCTGGCGAGCACGTCGCGGCCGAGGATGCCATGGTCGTCTTCGGTCAGCAGGTAGCGGCCGCGGAACGCCTTGTTCAGGAACAACATTTCCAGTTCGACGGCATCGGCGGTGCTGCGGGCGCCGTCGAAGCCGATCAGCTCATATCGCATGTCGGGCACTGGCGTAACGCCGAGGCGGGTGACCGCCGATCGGGGGAGCAGCGTGACGTCGGCGCCGGTATCGATCAGCAGCGGCACATCGCGAACCACGCCGCCACCGCCGAGACGTCGCAACCCCACGATCGCGACGGGCGCGGGCGGATCGTAACGCGTCGCGTCATAGCCCGGCATGAGGGGAAAGCTCCGTGACCTGCTTTGTGAAGTCGGTGGCCTGCGCCGGCTTCGCCAGCCGCGGGCTGCGGATACGTGCGCTGACAGTTCCCGCCTTGCCGGATGTTGACGCTGTCTTGTCGAGTGACAAACGATCAAGCCACGCCCGCACGTCGGCAAGGTCCTGCGGGCTGAGGTGAGCCAGTTCCGCAATGATCTCGGCTTTGCTCATACGCCTGAATTATAGCAGGGTGCTCGCGAGGCGGATACTGCACCTTCGTGCATCTCTATCCGCGGCCGACCCCAATTCCCAAATCGCAAATCGCAAATCGCAAATTCCTAAAACTCCGTCCCCGTTATCCCCGCCTCAAACGCCAGATTCCCCCCCACGATCCCCTGCACATTGCAATAAATCCGATGATGCCTCTCCCAAATCTTTTTGCCAAGGATATACATCCTCACCCCCGGCGGAACCTGCATCCGAAACTTCACCTCATCCACCCCCCCAAACCCAATAAAACCCTTCCACCCCACATACGTCCGCGTGTAAAATGACGCCAGCTGCGCCCCGCACTCAATCATCAGCACCCCCGGCAGCAGCGGCCGCCCCGGAATATGCCCCGCAACCCAAAACTCATCCGCCCGCACTTCCTTAAACCCAATGATGTGCCCCGCCGCCGGATCGGCCCACACAATCCCGTTCAACTGCTCCATATCCCCCCGCTGCGGATTCGCCGCCCGAACCTGCTCCTGATCAAACAGCAGCCCCTCAAGGTCAATCGTCGAGATGTCAAAGAGGTATTTAGGCGGCATGAGGGCAGAATCTAACCATTTAACGATTTAACCATCTGATCAATGATTCAATGATTCAATGATTCAATGATTAAATCAGCGCCAAATCGGGCTTCATTGCCCCGCAACCCCTCCCGGCTCCGCTTCCCGCCCCTCCAGAATCTTCTTCCTCACCTCCTGCGCCGCCGATTTGATGTCCTGCATCTTCTTCCGCACCCGCGTCCCGGCCGCCTTATTTCCCCCCGTTGCCTTGGCAACGTCGTCTTCCACTTCCTGAATCAGTCGTTTCAATGTCTCAAATTCTTGCATGTGTCCTCACTGTGGTAGTGCAAAAACTCTACAAGTAACCCCACAGGGTGTCAATTAACGGGTATTCCCCCAGCCGGCCGAGCGACCACTGCACTTTTTGCCTTCGTGCCACTGGCAGCTCGCTGCCAGTGTTCCTGCCGGTTGACACCCCCGACAAGCCGCCACCGCCACCAATGGCTCTTGCCCGCAGCCAAACCCCAACTATCATCCTCCCAGCCCCTATGGAACCCAAAGAAACCAACCTCTACGAACAGGAACGCCGATCCAAGCGCGACAAGCTCCGCGAACTCGGCCTCGATCCCTACGGCGGCTTCACCCCCGACGTCCGCCCCCTCGCCGACATCAAATCCGCCTACAAACCCGAAATGGGCCACGATGCCGGCCCAACCGTCAAAGCCGCCGGCCGAATCATCCTCAAGCGCGACATGGGCAAACTCTCCTTCCTCACCCTCCGCGATGAGAGCGGCGATCTCCAGGTCGCCCTCGACAAAAAGCGCCTCACCGACACCGACTGGCAAGTCCGCGATCTCCTCGATCTCGGCGATCAAATCGTCGTCGAGGGCCAACTAGGCGTCACCAACAAAGGCGAAACCACCATCTGGGCCAAAACCCTCGCCATGGCCAGCAAAGCCCTCCTCCCCCCCCCGGCCAAATGGGAAGGCCTCTCTGATGTCGAGCTGCGCTACCGCCAGCGCTACGTCGATCTCTGGGCCAACCCCCAGGTCATGCACCTTCTAAAAGTCCGCATGCGCATCGTCGAAGAAATCCGCCGCTTCATGAGCGGCCGCGGCTATCTCGAAGTCGAAACCCCCATGATGCAACCCCTCGCCGGCGGCGCTGCCGCCCGCCCCTTCGTCACCCACCACAACGCCCTCGACATCCCCCTTTACATGCGAATCGCCCCCGAACTCTATCTCAAACGCCTCCTCGTCGGCGGCTTCAACAAAGTCTTCGAGCTCAACCGCAATTTCCGCAACGAAGGCATCTCCCCCCGCCACAACCCCGAATTCACCATGCTCGAAGCCTACGAGGCCTATGGCTCCTGGGAAACCATGGCCGAGCTGGTCGAAAGCATGATCTGCCACCTCGCCCAGACCGTCCTCGGCACTCTGAAGATCGAGCACAAGAACGCCGCCGGAGAAATAACCAAAACCATCAATCTCCAGCCCCCCTGGCGGCGCGTGCGGCTGGTGGAACTGGTCGAGGAGAGGACGGGGTGGAGGTTTGATGGGAGGCCTCTGCGCGAGACAGATCCGGACGTGTTCGCTGTCCTTGTTGAGACGACCGTGGACGCAGTGATGGGCGATCTACGGGCGAACCCGAAGATTGTGCCGCAACGCTACGAAACTGTTGAAAAGAAGGTCAGGAAATTGTCTGCAGAAGGTTTTGAGTCACTTTCACCCGCCGAGCAACTCGCAACTGTATATGAAAAGTTGATAGAGCCAACTTTGCTCGACCCCTGCTTCGTAACCCACATGCCCTCCGTCCTCATTCCCCTCGCCCGCGAAAGCCAACAATACCCCGGCTTCGCCGACGTCTACGAACTCGCCATCAACGGCGTCGAAATCTCCCCCGGCTACAGCGAGCTCAACGACCCCGACGTCCAGGAAAAACATTTCCACCACCAGGTCGGCGACAAGGAAGAGCAGCAAAAAGTGGACGACGACTTCCTCACCGCCCTCAAATACGGCATGCCCCCCGCCGGCGGCATGGGAATGGGCGTCGATCGCCTGGTGATGATGCTCACCGGCGCAGAAAGCATCCGCGATGTGATCCTTTTCCCCCTCATGAAGCCGGTGCAATAGAATGAGACTGATTTGGGATGAGGAGAATGAGTCCCACATCGCCAAACACTCTGTCGTTTGGCGGGAGGCTCAGGAGGTGGTCGAAGGGGCAGCCACTTCGTTCCCGAAGAGAATTGGCGCTGGGCGGTTCAGCGTCCGTGGGCAAACCGCGCGTGGCCGCTATTTGCAGGTCATTTACGTCGTGCGACCACCCGACAAAATCGATCCGAATGAGCTAAACTTAGAGGACCGGCTGGCACTGGAGGCCGGGGAGCAGTTTGGGTATGTGATTCACGCTCGCGACCTTGGGCATGGCGAGAAACGAAGCGTCCGGCGACGGAAAGGTTGATATGAAGCGATCGAAGACGAAAAAACCATATTGGGAAATGAACCTCCAGGAGTTGCAGGAGGCTACAAAGGAGTTCGACAAGCCGATACCGATGTCCAGGATGCGGCCGCTGTCAAAGGCCGAGCGAGAGGACTTTGAGCGGTCCCGCGCGCGTGGTGTTCGCTCAATATTTGTGAAACGCAGCCGCCCAAAATCGGTGACCCTGAAACTCGATGAGGTCATCGTGACCAAATCTACTGAGTACGCTTCGCGGCATAATATGACCCTGGCGGAAGTCATTGAACGCAGTCTGCGCAGCATCCTCTCGTTTGTTGATGATGGGTCTATAAAAGCCAAGTCCAGAAAATCTGCCTGATAGGTATCCGTCTTTTGTACAAACTCCTCCTCATCCTCAAATACCTCCGCAAGCGCAGAATCGCCTGGGTCTCCCTCATCGCTGTCATTCTCTGCACCGCCATGGTCCTCGTCGTCATCAGCGTCATGGGCGGCTGGCTCCGAATGTTCAACGAGTCCTTCCACTCCATCTCCGGCGACATCATCGTCCACGCCAAATCCGAAACCGGCTTCCCCGACTACGAGCTCATGATCGAAAAAATCAAAGCCCTCCCCGAAGTCCACGCCGCCGTCCCCGTCATCCGCACCATGGGCCTCGCCAATTTCAACAACATGTTCACCAAGGGCGTCCAGGTCATCGGCTATCCCCCCAACATCGGCGAGGTCAACGGCTTTGCCGACTCCCTCTACTACTACAAAGCCTCCAAGAACATCACCTTCGACCGCCGCTCCGACATCGACTACATCCCCCCCGGGAAAATCAGCGAGGAAGCCATCAAAAAATGGCCCGGCATCATCCCCGGCGGCGCTCTCATCGGCGTCCACAAGGATGAAACCGGCCAGTTCGTCCGCAACCCGCGAAATTACGAAGCATTTGTCCAACTGACCCTCCTCCCCATCTCCCCCAACGGCTCCCGCGTCGATCTCAAGGAGGCCCTCAGCTTCTACTGGATCATCGACGACAGCCGCACCAAGGTCTCCATCCAGGATTCCAACACCGTCTACGTCGGCTTCGCCAAGCTCCAGGAAGAGTTGGGCATGGATGCCGCCGACGATCGCCCCGCCCGCACCACCGACATTCAGATCGCCCTCAAACCCGGCGTCGATCTCCAGCTCGGCCGCCAGAAAATCGCCCAGGTCGTCGACTTCGTAAAAAATCGCAACCTCCCCCAGGGCGCTATCGCCTTCAATGAACCTTTCCCCATCGAAGTCCAAACCTGGAAGGAAGTCCACGCCCAGTTCATCGGCGCTGTCGAAAAAGAAAAAGGCCTGGTCACCATCCTCTTCGCAATGATCAGCATCGTCGCCGTCTTCCTCATCTTCTGCATCTTCTACATGATCGTCGTCGAAAAAACCCGCGACATCGGCATCATCAAAAGCGTCGGCGCAACCAGCGGCGGCATCGCCTCCATCTTCCTCGGCTACGGCCTGGCCATCGGCATCGTCGGCGGATTTCTCGGCCTCGGCGTCGGCTGGCTCATCATCCACTACATCAACGAACTCCACGAATGGCTCGGCAAAATCTCCAACGGCAAAATCGTCATGTGGGACCCCTCCGTCTATCTTTTCGACCTCATCCCCAACACCATGGACACCAAAGAGGCCACCATCATCGTCATCGTCGCCATCATCTCCTCCGTCCTCGGCGCGCTCGTGCCCGCCGTCCGCGCCGCCCGCATGCATCCAATCGAAGCCCTTCGCTGGGAGTAACTTTCTTGTCCAAACCCACCACCCAGCCCACCGCCGACCGCCCCGCCCCACCCGAACCGCGCGACCAGACCATCCTCCAGGCCACCTCCGTCAAAAAATCCTTCAAAATGGGCGACTCCTCCGTCCCCGTCCTCAAGCACGTCGATCTCGCCGTCAAACGCGGCGAATTCCTCGCCATCGAAGGCCGCTCCGGCTCCGGCAAAAGCACCCTCATGCACCTCCTGGGCGCACTCGACGTCGCCGAATCCGGCGACATCTTCTACGAAAACCGCAACTTCAGCCTCCTCAGCGAATCCGACCGCAGCCACCTCCGCAACACCCAGTTCGGCTTCGTCTTCCAGTTCTATCACCTCCTCCCCGAACTCAACGTCCTCGAAAACACCCTCCTCGCCCCCATGATCGAACACTCCTGGCTCACCTTCCGCTCCAAAAAATCCGACCTCAAAACCAAAGCCTCCGCCATCCTCGATCAAATGGGCCTCGGCCATCGCATCAAGCACCGCCCCAACCAGCTCAGCGGCGGCGAACGCCAGCGCGTCGCCATCGCCCGCGCCCTCATGAACGAACCCAAAGTCCTCTTCGCCGACGAACCCACCGGCAACCTCGACGCCGAAACCGGCCGCCAAATCATGAACGCCCTCGAAAAACTCCACCAGGAAAAAGGCCAGACCATCCTCATGGTCACCCACGACCGCACCCTCGCCCGCGAAGCCGACCGCGTCCTCCTCCTCAAAGACGGCCGCCTAACCACCGAAGACCCCCCCCGCCCCCGCTAAGGCGCTTCATTCTCAAACTTCACGTTGTGCGGATGAATATCCAGCATGTAAACCCCCGCCTCCTCCGCCAGCGCCTCCAGCACAGCCATCACATCTGAGAATCGTTCCCCAAAGCTCTCGCGCAATCGCTCGTGCCATTCATCAACCACTTCCTGCGGAAAGTCCGGCGCTCTATCCAGCCACGCCGACGCGAAATCCACAAGATAGGGAGGGCTAACGGTCTGCATCTCGATGACAAGGCATTCATCATCGTGCGCAATCAACACCGGTATGGTAAGGCCGCACAATTCAGTTATCTCACGCTCAAGCAATCGCAGATAGACGTCACGCTCGGGCGCGTAGCTGTCCCAGGGCAATCGCATGTGACACGGCCGGGTCGTGAGTTCGGCGCATGTTAGGCTTGCGCCCGGCTGTTTTTTCAGGTAAATCATTTCTTCGGTCGCGAGTCTCGCGTTTTTCTGAACGTCTGGCTTCAATCACAAGGAGC
>JBGPEF010000276.1:0-7479 GCA_041482675.1 Tepidisphaeraceae bacterium
GCGCTGGCGGAGAATTATCCGAATTCCAAGGTGGCGTCGGATGCGCTGATGCGCGCGGCGGATAGGTATGAGAAGACGGGCAAGCCGCGGATGGCGACGCAGGTGCTGCGGCGGTTGAACTGGAAATACAATTATCGCTTTAGCGGCGCCGAACGCGCTCAGTTGATCGAGGCGATGGCGCGAAATTATCTGAAGGTGGGGAATACCGGCGCAGCACTGGGCCGGCTTCAGAAGGGCAACAGTTTGATGCCCGATGAGAAGCTGAGCCGGCCGCTGGAGATGCCGGATGGCAAGCCGCTGGCGGGCGCGGATGGAAAGATTCCGCAGACGATTGGCGATGCCGCGGATGTGTTGCAGGAAATCGTGCAGAAGCGGGCGGCGGGCGCGGTGCCTGATGTGCGAATTCCGCTGCCGCCGACGAATGAAGAGCGCATGGCCCGCAAGCCGACTCAGAAGCCGTTTGAAGAGAATCCGATCGTGATTCCGGGGGTGCAGGCGATTCTGGAATCGCCGGTGGATCTGGCCGATTCGATGCGGACCGATCGCATCGTCGCCTGGGCCGGCCGCAAGCTCGCGTGCTACACACCGGGCTCCAAGGATCCGCGCTGGGTCAGCGAGGCGATCACTGAAAATGCGCTGGGGCTTGCATGGATTGATGAGAAACTGGTGGCGTGGGGTGAATCGGAAGTGGCGTTGATCGATGGCGAGAGCGGGAAGACGACCTGGCGCGTCGATCTGCGCAACCTTCCGGCGGTGGATTTGGTGGTGGCCGGGGGCGCTGCGGATGGGCCCACGCCGGCTCCGGCGGGGGGCGCTGGCGGCGCGGAGGCTGTCATCGTCCAGCAGGAAATTCAAGCGCGGAACAACATCGTTCGCATGCAGGTTGCCCGGCGCGTGCGGCCGGGATTTGTGGTCGAAATTCCGCCGGATGCACAGTTGCCCGGCGGGATTCCGGGATTGGCCGCTGCCAATAACAATGCGGTGGCCGATGGCAAGGAGCGGGTGCTTCACGTTCGTCCACTGACCGACCGGCTCATTGTCAGCACGACTACGGGCCGAATTCTGGCGATCGATCTGGCCAACGGCCGGCTCAACTGGCAAACCCGGCTTTCTGCATCGACTCGGCAGATTCAGGAAACGCTGGCCACGGATGATTTCACGGCGGTGCGTCTTGCCGAAGGGGCCAGTGTCCAGCTTGTCGTGCTCGACACTTACAACGGCCAGCAAATTTGGCGCAGGAGCTTCATGGTCGGCCAGCAAAACTGGCCGATGAATTGCGTTCTGGCGCCCGATGGAATGCTGGTGTGGACATCCGCGGCGGGCATGACTGCACAGGATCTTTATGAGCCCACCGATCGCCCGCGGTGGGATATCAGCCGCCAGGGACGCTCATACGTGGGGATGCTCCAGCCGGATCAGCTCATCGTCAACGGCACGGAGGTCCTGGCTGTCTCCGACAATGGTAAATTCATCGACCGCCGCTCCATCCAAAGCGGCCAGAAGATCGGTGATGCGCTGAGCACCGGCTCGCCTCCGATCTCGGGGGTGGACAACACCGTTCGCCTGCGCATGTCCGGGCCGCGGCTGTACGCGGTCGGAAGCAAGTCGATGGTTCCCTACAACCTTGAACAGAACACCGCAACGCCGCCCGCGACCATGTTTGCCGATGTGGCGATTCAAGCGGATGACGCCATGATCACCAAAGCGTACGTGGTGCTTCCGGGACAGGTGGTTGGCAGGGACGGAGCTTACACCCTGCAAGCCTACAGCCGGCTTCTGGTGGCGATGGGTGACGGCAAGCTGGCCGACAGCGGATTGATGGTTTACAAAAAAGACATCACCGAGCCGGCCAAAATCACTTCCTGGGCGGCGGTGGATGGCGGAATTTATTATCTCACCGGGGATGAGCGCCTGGTTTTCCTGAAGGGGAGCAAGCAGCAGTAGCGATTACAGTTTGTGCCCCAGCTTGGCGCGCTTGGTCTCCAGATACTGCTTGTTAAATTCTCCCGGCTCGATGCGGATCGGCACTTCTTCGACGATCGAGAGCCCATACCCCTCGATGCCGTAGATCTTCTTGGGATTGTTGGTCATGATGCGAATCTGCCTCAGGCCCAGGTCGCGCAGGATCTGGCTGCCGATTCCATAATCACGCTTGTCCACGGGCAGGCCGAGGCGAACGTTGGCCTCAACCGTATCCAGCCCCTTTTCCTGAAGTGCATAGGCGTGCAGCTTGTTGGCGAGGCCGATTCCGCGGCCCTCCTGGCGGAGATAGACCAAAACGCCTTTTCCCGCCGCCGCGATTTGCTTCATGGCGGCATCGAGCTGCGGGCCGCAATCGCACCTGGACGAGCCGAAGATGTCGCCGGTGAGGCATTCACTATGGACCCGCACCAAAACCGGCTCGTCCTGGACGGCAACTTTTCCCTCCGCATCCAGCTCGCCCACTCCACCCGCGCACAGGGCCAGATGGGGCTGCGGATCAATCGCGCTCTGATAGGCATGGAGCCGGAAAGTCCCCCAGCGCGTCGGCAGCATGACGCTTTCGATTCGTTTTACGAATTGCTCGCGCTTGAGGCGGAAGCTGATCAGCTCGGCGATGGTACACATCTTCAGGCCGTGCTTCTGGCAGAACTGCTCCAATTCGGTCCTTCGCGCCATCTCGCCATCTTCGCGCATGATTTCGCAGATCACGGCCGCCGGCTTGAGGCCGGCCAGGCGGGCCAGATCGACCGAACCTTCCGTCTGCCCTGCTCTGACCAAAACTCCGCCATCGCGAGCCCGCAGTGGGTTGATGTGTCCCGGCCGAAGCAGATCCTGCGGCTGGGCATCATCGGCAACGGCCACCTCGATGGTTTTGGCGCGGTCGCGGGCGCTCACGCCGGTGGTCACGCCGAATCTCTTGTGGGCATCGATGGAAACGGTAAAGGCGGTTCCCAGGCTGGCGGTGTTGACCTCGGTCTGGCTGTGCAGCCGCAGCCGGTCGCACACTTCGCCCATCAGGGCCAGGCACAAAATGCCCCGCGCCTCCTTGAGCATGAAGTTGACCGCTTCGGGCGTGACCTTCTCGGCCGCGTAGACCAGGTCGCCCTCATTTTCCCGGTCTTCATCATCGACCAGGACAATGGGCTTGCCGGCCCGCAGCTCCTCGAGAACTTCTGGAATGGGTGAAAGGGGCATAAGTCTCTCAGTCCTTCATTCTAGCACCATCTTATCGGCCGGATACAAAGTCCACTCCTGCGCGGGGGCTGGCGGGCCGGGCGAGCGAATTGATTGCTTACTTAAGGCCAGCAAAGCTTGTTTCGATAACACAAATACCCGGCTTGGCGAAAGCGCCGGGATTTATTGGGACGATGGCCTGTTTCCATCCATTTGGGGGGCGCGTCCGGGCCAATTTACGATGACAGCTCCAGGCACGGTTCTGATGATCGACGACGCGACCGCGCTTCACGATGTGCTGCGCACCTGCTTCGCGAGCCAGCCGCTGGTGTTTCATTTCGCGGAAAGCGGCCCAGAAGGCCTGTCGATGGCCCGCCAGCTCCTCCCCGACCTGATCCTGCTCGATGTGGCCATTCCCGGCGAAAATGGATTTGAAGTGTGCCGGAAGCTGAAGGCCGACCCGCTCACCCGCGACATCCAGATCATCTTCCTGACGGCCGCCTCCACCTCCGCCGACAAGCTCCGCGGCCTGGAGATTGGAGCGGTAGACTACATCACCAAACCGTTCGACATTGCCGAGCTGGGCGCACGGGTCAGCTCGGCGCTTCGCACCAAGCACCTGCTGGACCTGCTGGGCGAAAAGGCCGCCTTCCTGGAGGTCAGCGAAAAACGCTTTCGTTTCCTGGCCGAGAATTCGACGGACCTCATCTCGCGCCATCATCTCACCGGCGAATTTTCCTATGCCTCGCCCGCCAGCCTGGCCATCCTGGGCTACCAGTCCGACGAATTGCTCGGCCACTCCCTGCGCTCGCTGGTCCATCCCGACAACCTCGAGCAATTCACCCAGTGCGTCAAAACTGTCCAGCAATCTTCCGAGCCGCAAATCATCACCTTCCGCGCCCGCCGCAAGGATGGCCGGTTCATCTGGATCGAATCCACGGCCCGCGCGGTGACTTCCGCCCGCCTCACTGAGATTCACATGTCCTCGCGCGACATCACGGTCCGCAAGCAGGCCGAGGCCGTCGAGCGGGGCCGCGCCAAGGTCCTGGAGATGATCGCGGCCAATCAGCCGATCAACGAAATCCTTCAGACCCTGGTGGCCATGGTGGAGGAGGAATATCCGCGGTCGTATGTTTCGGTGGTGCTGCTGGCCGAAGGCCGGCTCGAGCACGTCGCCCCCAGTCTTCCGGCCAAGTTCAAAGCCGCCATGGACTCGCAGTTGCTCCGCCTGGCGGCCGATTTGTGCAGCGAGGACGTCAGCGAAGCTCACGGCGTCAGTTGCAGCAACATCGCCACCAATCCATTCTGGGAAAAGGTCAGAGCCACCGCCGCCGAGCAGGCGATTTCCACCTGCTGGTCGCTCACCGTTCGCGCTGCCGACAATGAAGCCCTGGGGATGTTCGCCGTTTACCATCACGAGCCCATCGAGCCCGACAGTGCGGCCGTCGCCCTGCTCAACATGGCCGCGCGGCTGATCACCATAGCCACCGAAAACCGCCAGCTCACGCACCAGCTTTCCTATCGCGCCTATCACGACTCGCTCACCGGGCTGCCCAACCGCATGCTCTTCGAGGACCGCCTCACCCAGGCGCTGGCCCGCGCCCAGCACACCGGCCAGCCCGTGGCCACCTTCTGCATCGACCTGGATCGCTTCAAGTACGTCAACGACACCCTGGGCCATCACGCCGGCGACATTCTGCTCTCCCAGTTCAGCGCCCGCGTGCAGGGGCTGCTGCGCGACACCGACACGCTGGCGCGCCTGGGCGGCGATGAGTTCGCGCTGATCCTGCCCGAGCTGGAATCCAAAACCAGTGCAACCGACTTCGCCCACAAGCTGATCGAAGCGATGAAAGAACCGTTCGACATTGTCGGCCAGGAGCTGTTCATCACCTCCAGCATCGGCATCGCCCTCTATCCCGACGACGGGCGCGATGCCATGATTCTGGAGAAGAACGCCGACATCGCCATGTACCGCGCCAAGGCCCAGGGGCGCAACGGCTATCAGTGCTTCGCCAACGAGATGGTCAGCACCGGCGCCAATCGCCTGGAGATGGAGAGTCTCCTCCGCCGCGCCTGGGGCAACCGCGAGTTCATGCTCTACTACCAGCCGCAGTTCGACCGCTCCAACAACATGGTGGCGATGGAAGCGCTGCTGCGCTGGACCCATCCCAAGCTGGGCCCGGTCCCGCCGTCGAAATTTGTGCCGATGGCAGAGGAGTCGGGCCTGATCATCGAGCTGGGCGAGTGGGTTTTGGAGGAAGCATGCGCCCAGTGCGCCAAGTGGCAGGCGATGGGCCTGCCGCCGGTGCGCGTGGCTGTCAACGTGTCAGCGTTGCAATTCGCCCAGTCGGATTTCCCCGCCACCATCGAGCGGGTGCTGAAAACCCACAACCTCGACCCGCGCTGGCTGGAACTGGAGATTACCGAGACGCTGTTGATGAAAAACACGCTGGATGCCGCGGCCAAACTGGAGAAGATCCACTCCACCGGCGTGAGCATCGCGCTCGATGACTTTGGCACCGGATATTCATCGCTGGCATACCTTCAGTGGCTCCCCATCGACACGCTGAAGATCGACCGCTCGTTTGTCCGCGACATTGATTTCAGCCTCGAAGGCGCGGACGGCACCGCGGTGGTGCGGGCGATCATTTCGCTGGCCCATGGATTGAAAATGAAGGTCGTGGCGGAAGGCGTGGAGACCGATCAGCAGCGGCAATTTCTCATGAACATCGGCTGCAACGCGATGCAGGGCTATTTCTTTGGCCAGGCCGTCCCCGCCAACCAGCTCGAGCCGCGGATGGCCAAAGCGGTCGCTTAGAACGATCAGCGCCGGCCGCTGGATGCCGGAACCTGCCCGCCGAAAAAGCCGCCGGCATCTTTCCACACAGTCTCTCCGCGCAGATAGATCACCAGCAGCCCCAAAAGCACCACCACCAGCGCCACCCCGGAGAGGACCGTGTAAATGTTGTTCACCGGCTTCAGTACCACCGTATCGCCTGTTGCTGCTCGACTCATGATGTTGCTCCGCTTGCTCGTCCGTTGTTCTTAAAGCTTCGAGACGACAATGCTATCGGGCCGAACGTTCTGCACGCGCGGCCCCTCGAGCCTACCGTACGCGCTGTCTGGATCAACCGAATCGACGATGAATTTGCCGAGGAAAGTGCCCTCGTTCTGGTCGATGACGCTGAACTCCATCCCCTTCTCCACCTTCTGCTTGGAGCCCAGCGAGATGCTTGCATAGGTGTGGCCTTCATCGGTCTTCACGCTGCGGATGATGCCGTTCAGGTCGGGGACAGAGGCGGCGCGGCGGGTGGTTGTAATGTCGGTGATTCCTGCCTCTTTCAGGCGGTTTATTGCCTGGGCAAGCTGGCTTTTTGACTGGTTGAGCTGCTCGTTGAGGAAGCGCCGTTCCCGCTCGGCTTCTTCCATGCGCTTGGTCAGGTCGGTGTTGGCGCCGACGTAATCGGCATTGGTCAGCCGCAGCTTGTCGTTCTCATCGGTGAGCGCTTTATTTCTCCCACTCACATCGGCCACATTCTGGCCCATTGCCTTCAACCCCCCGGCCTGATCGGTGATGGTCCCTTGCGCCACCCCGTTCTTGGCTTTCAAGTCGGTAATCTCGGCGTCCCTGGAGGCCATTTCCTGGCTCATCTGCTGAATGCGGCCCATCAGGTCGGACACCTTGCCGTTGGCGGTGGCGATGGCCTCGGTCTCGCGCTGGCGGGCGGCATCGGCATCGCGCTGGGCGGCATCCTTGCCGCGCTGGGCGGAAAGCATCTTTTCCTCGGCGGCGACGGCGGCCTTGTGGAAGTCATCAGTGCGGTTGACAAACACGACCATGGCGGCCGTCAACAGCAATGAGCAGACGATCAATAGTCCGACGAAGATTCTGGTCAGTACGCTCACGAGTGGCTCCTTGGACGCGGGGTCCGGCAACGGTGCAAATCAAGTCCTGTGAAGTTCATGTTGATGTAGCGGCGAAAGGCCCGCCGCCCCCTTCCGCCCGGCGCATCGTGGCGGCTCCGCCGCGAGAAGGAATGTACTACAACTGATCAATGTGTCAAGGAATATCGCGTTTGGCTCTGGGGCGGATCGTAAAGTGCCCACAATTCTTAGTTGGGGACAAGGGACAAGGGACAAGGGACAAAGGACAAAGGAGAAGACCCCTCACCCTGCCCTCTCCCCGGAGTACCGCAGGATATTGCATCTATGCCGCAAGTCCATGACTTTGAAGATCAAGAATGCCGCTAATGATCAGCTTGGCGATGACCCAGCGGGTGACTCGCCGCTTGGAGGCGAACTATCTGTTGCGCCTAGGGTTAA
>JBGPEF010000277.1:0-7468 GCA_041482675.1 Tepidisphaeraceae bacterium
ATATACGTTTTAGATTGGCGTTTGTTCGGGTAAAAATCCTAAGAATTTGGAAGTGTAACTGTTTGGCGGCAAACTGGATTTGGGCGGGTTCTCGATGGGGGGGGTTTAGAAGGTGAGTGGGGGATGGTTGGGCCGAATTTTGGGCTTTACGGGGGTGGCGTGGCGTGCTTGATTTGAATTCGCGGATGCATGGGGGCGAATACGCCCCCCTGCAACCCCCGAAATCCGGGGAGATAACGTCACCTGCGGTGACTGACTGGAGGCAGTTCAATCCATGCGGAGGAGGAAGGGAGGGGAGGGTTCAGGGATGCGCGGGGTGGCGCGAGACGGGACTCGCTGCCCCTCCGGTGCCCGGTACACACAGCCGCTCACAGGCGGACAGGTAGTGGGAGGAGTCGCGGGAACATAGAGGTAAACTGGCTGGGCGATGGAGGCGGCCAATAGTTGTGGAAATCTTCACCACAGTGGGCACGGAGAACACAGAGAATATATTTAAAAGTGTGGAAATGTTTGTGGCGGTGAGGGGAGGGGGCGGGGTAGGATGAAGGTGTGCCCAAGGGCTTTTGGGAGCCGGGGCGCCGATTGACATCCTCCGAGCTTAAGCCGGTTTCTCCCGCCTATCTCGGACCCTGCCAAATCGATGACTGTTCTGAGCGCCCTGGTATGATTTCGGGCGCTGGAAGGAGCACGTCATGAAAAGGCATATCGCTTCTGATCGAGCTTTTACGCTTATAGAGCTCCTTGTCGTCATCGGCATCATCGCTCTTCTGATTGCAATTCTCCTTCCGGTTCTCAGCCGTCTAAAGCAGCAGGCAGTACAAATTCAGTGCCAATCCAACCTTCGCCAGATCGGGCAAGCGACCACGATTTACACCGGCCAGTACGGCTTTTCCCCCGAGGCGACGATTGACTGTGATGCGGGTGTGGCTGAATGTTGGCCGGTGAGGCTGCGGAACATCCTCAAGGGGAATCAGGGCGTCTTCTATTGCCCCGCTCAGGACCCGCGGTGCCAATGGAAGCCTGACGCGCCAGGACCTGTTGTACTTGCAAAAGAATATGACGCTTGCTTTGGCTACCAGCTGGGCGAGCGGATGCTCGTGTATCGGGACATGTATTTCAGCTATGGCATAGGTGGAGGCGGTGCTCCTGGCGGAGCAGGGTTCCCTCGAAAGAGAGGTCTTGGTGGGGCGGATTACAACAAACCAGGGTTTACTGAGATAACTGGCACCGTTCACCGAATCACCTCTGTCAAATCACCCTCTGAGTACATACTTGTCGCCGATACGACCGCTGACGGCATCGAGGATTATCAAATCGGCCCATACCCACGGAACTTGGGCACCACCGGCGGGCCTAGTTACGCCCCCGCTGATGTTCACCGAGGTGGCGCGAATGTTCTGTTCTGCGACGGGCATGTGGAGTGGCGATTACAAGCGGACCTATTGCTCAAGTATCCTCCAGTTGAAGAGGAGTCAGCCAAGCAGAGGATGTGGAACATAGATAATCAACCCGCGCGTCCATGGTGATGAGGGTTCGGGATCGCTGCGATGCGAGTTGCAGCAAATAGGGCTTTACCGGGGAGCATCCGGAGCATGTAGGGGATAGTGGCGCGAGCTTCCACATCTGGTAGGATCGCAGAGTCAAATCAGGAGAAAACGATGGGAAGTCGAGCCAAGGTGTGGATGCTGGGGGCGGTTCTGTGCATGGCCGGGCCGGTGTGGGGAGCGGGCGATCGTGAACAGGAGAGAGTCGCGGGGGCGCGGGCGGTTGATCCGCAGGCGGCGATGCGGGCGGCGCGGGAGATGGCGGGGGCGGCGAATAATCTGCTGGCGACTTATACGGCGGAGCAGAGGCAGGCGGGGGTGTTTGAGTTGACGGATGCGGAGCGGGTGAACTGGCATTTTATTCCCAGGACGCGCAAGGGGATTCCGTTCAAGGACCTTTCGACGGCGCAGCGGCCGCTGGCGCATGCGCTGCTCAGCAGTGGGCTGAGCCAGCGTGGGTATGCGACGGCGGTGACGATCATGAGCCTGGAGCAGATCCTGCTGGAACTGGAAGCGGGAAAAGGGCCCAAGCGGGACCCGGAGAATTATGCGGTTTCGATCTTCGGCAAGCCGGGATCGGAGCAGGCGTGGGGCTGGCGCGTGGAGGGGCACCATCTGTCGCTGAATTTCACGATCGTGGAGGGGAAGGCGGTGGCGGCGTCGCCGAATTTCTTTGGCAGCAATCCGGGCGAGGTGAAGGATGGGCCGAGGAAGGGACTGCGCGTGCTCGATCAGGAGGAGGACCTGGGGCGCGGGCTGGTGCAGTCGTTGAGCGAGGAGCAGAAGAAGACGGCGATCCTTGCGGGGGATGCGCCCAAGGAGATCATCACCGCGAATTCGCGAAGCGCGAAGCTGCTGACGCCGGAGGGGATCGGGGCCAATGAATTATCGGCGGCGCAGAAGCAGATGCTGCTGGGGTTGATCAGCGCGTATGCGAATCGAATACGCGGAGACGTGGCGGAGCAGGATATGCAGAAGATCAACGCGGCGGGATTTGAGAAGGTGCACTTTGCATGGGCCGGCGGGATCGAGCCGGGGAAGCTGCATTATTATCGCGTGCAGGGGCCGACGTTTTTGATCGAGTACGACAACACGCAGGGGAATGGGAATCACATTCACAGCGTGTGGCGGGATATGACCAATGATTTTGGGGATGACATTCTGAAGAGGCATTATGAGGAGCAGCATCGGAATTGAAACGTGAAGACGTGAAATGTGACGCACGTGAGAGGGGGGACTGGTTTCGGTAATTCGTTCTTAATGCGCAGACGCAGGAGGAGAAGAGGGGAGTACCCCTCTTCTCCTCCCGCACCCACCTCATCACCCGAATTAATTGCGGGGAGGAAAAGGAACGAGGGGGTACAGGGAGTGAAGGGGCTGGCGCTCGCGGGGCGAGCTGGCCGCTCCGGTGCCCGGTACACACAACCCAGCCAGGCGGACAGGTAGCGGGTGTGTGAAAGAAGCGGGAGCTGCGAATTGCCGTCGAGTTTCATCAAGTGACGGGACAACTAGTGAGCGGCCGCGGGGGCGGCGTCGGATTTGGGCGCTTGAGGCTTCTGAGTGTCTGTTTTTGCGGCGGGCTTGGCGGGGGCGTGGCCTTTTTTCACGGGCTCTTCGGGGGGTTTGGTCCAGTCGCGGAGTTTTTTGATGGCGTCGGGGAGCATGTCCTGCGGCTCGCCGATCATGTTGGGGAGCCAGGCTTTTTCCCATTCGAAACAGATCCAGCCGGTGTAGCCGATGCCGAGGAGCCGCTTGAGCAGGTCCTGCACGCGGACGTTGCCTTCACCGAGGCGGCCGAAGCTGGCGCCGAGGGGGCCGAGCGTGGCATCTTTCACCTGAACGTATTGGATGCGGTTGTTCAAGGTGGTCACGCTGATGGCGGGGACTTCGCCGATGAGGGCGGCGTTGAAGACATCCCAGCAGGCGGCGACGGCCGGGTGGGAGAGCATTTCGAGGATGATCCACAGCTCCTTGGCGTGGCGGAAGGAGAGGAGGTTTTCGATGACGATGGTGACGTCGCGGTCGGCGGCATAATCGCCCAGCGGCGAGAGCCATTTCGCGAGGGCGGCGGCGGCCTCATCGCGGCTCTGGCCGGGACGGACCTGGGTGTCGGAGATTTTGACCATGGGGCATTCGAGAAGCCGCGCGGTGTCGATGAAGGTGATCAGGTCCTGCGCGGCCTGCTTGTCGCGGCGGCGGTTGGCGGTGAAGGCGATGGAGCTGGAGAGGCAGGCGATCTGGATTTCGGCCTGCTTGAAGAGCTGCGAGACCTTGCGCGGATCGGAGAGGAAGATGTTGGAGGCGGTGAGCAGGCTTTCATTGAGGAAGCCGCGGATTTCGACGCCGTCGTAGCCATATTCCCTGGCCCGCGCGGCGATGGTTTCAAAGTCCCAGGAAGGCGCGGCGAGGGTGCTGAATGCGAATTTCATTGAGGGGGTGAGATTAGAAGAAGGGGGGGGATGGGTCAAGGAGAGGGAGGTGCCCCTTTTTCGGTTGAAGATGTGCTGAAGCCAAACGTATGCTTGAGATATGGCATCAGAACCGACCCAGTACAAGTACCTGGAGCGCGATCGGCTGTCATCCTACAGACAGTTGTCGATGAAGGGCCGCAGAATCAGAGCAAGAACACTCTACGGACTTTTTATGAGTGCAGAAGAGCCGATGATGGTAGAAGAAATTGCCGCTGATTATGATCTGCCTGTGGAGGCGGTTCACGAGGCTATCGCGTATTGCAAAAGCAAGCCGCTCGACATCGAGCTGGATTTTCTGCAAGAAGAGATGATGGTGGAGTTGTCCGGGATGAACCGTCCCGACTACAACGGCAAACCAAAGCTGCTGACAGCGGAAGATCGTGCCTTGATTCGCCGCACATTATTTGATTATGCAACGAAAAGAGGACACTGGGAGTAGAGATCACCGCAGCACCTCATCCAAACTCGCAAACGACTGCCGTTGGCGCTCGACCATGTCGTAATAGAAGCCGCGCTGGGACATGAGCTGGTCGTGGGCGCCGATTTCGCGGATTTGGCCTTCATCCAGGACGACGATGCGATCGGCGTGGGTCACGGTGCTGAGGCGGTGGGCGATGACGAAGGTGGTGCGGCCTTTGAGAAGGTCGGTCATCGAGGCTTGGATCAGTTGCTCGGATTCGGTGTCGAGATTGCTGGTGGCTTCGTCGAGGATGAGGATTTGCGGGTCGGCCAAGATCGCGCGGGCGATGCTGAGTCGCTGTTTCTGGCCGCCGGAGAGGCGAAAGCCGCGCTCGCCGATCATGGTTTGATATTTTTCGGGGAGCTGCTCGATAAAGCCGTGGGCGTTGGCGCGGCGGGCGGCATCTTCGATCATCGCGTCGGTGGCGTCGCGCAGGCCGTAGGCGATGTTTTCGCGGACGGTGCCATCGAAAAGAAAAGTCTCCTGCTGAACGACGGCCAGGAGGCGGCGATAACCCTTGAGCCTCAGGCGGCGGAGATCGATTCCGTTGAGGAGGATCGAGCCGGAGGTGGGATCGTAAAAACGGGCGACCAGATCGGTGATGGTGGTTTTGCCCGCGCCGCTGGGGCCGACGAGCGCCACGGTCATGCCGCCCTTCACGGTGAGATCAAAATCCTTGATCACCGGCGTGTCCGGCCGATAGGCGAAGCTGACGTGATCGAAGCGAATCTCGCGGACCTGATTGGGCGCATCGATCGCATCGGGGGAATCGGGCTTGTCGATGGGCATCTCCAGCACTTCAAAAACCCGCTCCAGCGCGGCCAGCGATTTTTGTGTCGAGCTGATCGATGAAATGATCTGCCAGACCGGCTGGAGAAGCAGCACGGAGTAAATCTGGAAGACGAATATGTCGCCGATGTGGGCTTTGCCGCGGAGGTAGAGGTGGCCGCCGTACCAGACGATCAGCAGGCTGGTGGCGGGGATGAGCAGGCCCCAAACCACTTGCAGAATCAGCTCGAGGCGCGTTGCGAAGAGCCAGCGGCGAAGGATGGAATGGCGGCCGACGGCGTGCTGGCGCTCTTCGCGATGCTCGCGTTGAAAGGCGCGGACGATGCGGATGCCGCCGAATGTTTCGGAGACGCCGGAATCGATGTCGGTTCGCTCCTGGTGCGCGGAGCGATAGATGGGCCGCACGCGGCGGACCCAGAGGATGCTGATGAAGGCCAGGGGCGGAATGAGCAGCAGTGCTGCGGCGGCGAGGCGCGGGTTGAGATAGAAGAGCACGACGACGGTGAGGATGATGCGCACCAGAGCGACGGAGGGGCTGATGAGGGCCATCTGCATCAGGCCGCTGACGCTGTCGACGTCGCTGGAGAGGCGGGAGACGATGCCGCCGGATTTCAGCTCAGCGAGATCGCCCAGGGAGAGGGAGAGGAGCCGCTCGAAAAGTCGGCGGCGGAGGCGGACGGTGACTTTTGAATCGAGGATGTCGGTGCGATAGCTGCGGGTGGAATCGATGGCCTGCTTGAGGACCAAAAGCGAGATCAGGGCCAGGCCGAACGTTCCCAGGGCGGTCAGTTTTTGCGGAGAGGGTGAGGAAGCGAGGAGAATGCCGTCGATGATGTGTTTGATGGCCAGCGGCCAGACCATGTCGAGGGCAGCGCCGAACAGCGCCAGGAAGAAGAGCAGGAGAAGCACGCCGCGATAGGGCCAGAGCCAGAGGCGGTAATTCTTGAGGTGACGCCGACGGCGCGTTGGGTCCTTGGCGGCGGTGGTGGCGCTTGCGGCATCGCTGGCTGGGGTGGGGGCTTTGCCAGCGCGGAAAGCCAGGTGTCTTTGTTTTGACGAGAAGGGCTTCTTCACCGACTCAACTTATAGGTGCGCCGCGGCGGGCAGTCCAATTTGCGAGGTTCGTCTTTGACAACGGAGCGGTTCTGGTGCGACTATGTACTGCTGATGGTGGTGGCGATCACCCCTGGCTCGCCGTGGCGCATCGCTGCAAATCGTCGGAACGAAGTTTAACATTTCCGGGAGGAACGATCATGTCACGTCTTTCGCGTCGTCGTTTTCTGAGAAGTTCGCTGGCCGCGGCCGGTGCGGGAGTGCTGATCAACGGCACCAAGGCGACGGGGAATTTTTTTGGGGCCAATGAGACCATTCGCGTCGGCGTGGCCGGGATCAATGGGCGGGGCGGATCGCACATTGATGCATTTGGGAAAATGCAGGATGTGAAGGTGGCTTATCTGATCGACCCGGATACGCGGCTATTTAGGAGCAGGGGGCAGCGGGCGGAAAAGGCCGAGGGTGAGGCGCCCAAGATGATCACCGATGTTCGGCGGGCGCTGGATGACAAGGATGTGGATGCGATCTCAGTTGCGACGCCCAATCATTGGCATTCGCTGATAACCATTTGGGCCTGCCAGGCGGGGAAGGATGTGTATGTCGAGAAGCCGTGCAGCCACAATATCCATGAAGGGCGGATGGCGGTTGAAACAGCGCGCCGATACAAGCGCATTGTCCAGCACGGCACGCAGAGCCGAAGCAGTGGCGGCTGGGAAAAAGTGATGGCCGCCATCGCCAGTGGCAAGCTCGGCAAGTTGCTGGTGGCCCGCGGGCTTTGCTACAAGCCGCGCGGCACCATCGGCTTTAAGGAGACTACAACGCCGCCGCCCGAGGTGGACTTCAACATCTGGCTGGGGCCGGCACCGCAACAGCCCTATCATGCCAACCTGGTGCATTACAACTGGCACTGGTTCTGGGATTTTGGCAACGGCGAACTCGCCAACAACGGGATTCACTACATCGACATTGCGCGATGGGGCCTGAAACGCGGATTGCCATCGCGCATCCATTCAACGGGCGGACGCTTCGGCTACAAAGACCAGGGGGAGACGCCCAATACCCAGGTGACCACCTGCGAGTACGCCGATGGCGCCCATCTCGTGGTGGAGATTCGGGGCCGCTATACCAATGCGGAGGAAGGCATGAAATCC
>JBGPEF010000278.1:0-7390 GCA_041482675.1 Tepidisphaeraceae bacterium
ATCTGCCCCACCGTCGAATCTTCCCCCGCCCGCGTCACCCGAATCGTCACAACCGAATCCAGCGCCAACGACCCCGCAAACACCGTCTCCCCCACCTGCCGATAAACCGGCACCGACTCCCCCGTCACCGCCGACTGATCCATGTGCGCTCCCCCATCCTCGATCACCCCATCCGCCGCCACCCTCTGCCCACTCCTGACAATCACCCGCATCCCCGGCCGCAGATTCTCCCCCGCAACCACTTCCTCCCGCCCATCCTCCCCCACAACAATCGCCTCCGCCGGCGCCAATTTCAGCAACTGCTCAATCGCCCTCCGCGCCCGCAAACTAGCCCTCTGCTCAAACATCGATCCCCCCACCATCAAAATCGCAACAACATCAGCCTCCAAAAAGAATCCCCCCACCGCGCTCGCGATCAATGCCAGCGCCACCAACTCATCCACATTCGTATGCCCCGAAATCAACCCCCTCACCGCACTCACCACAATCGGCCCCCCCAGCAACACCAACCCCACCCCAAAAAGCCCCCGATACGCCCACACATTCACCCCCACACCATATTCCAGCCACACCCCCACCACCACCGCCACCAGCCGAACCCCCAACGCCCCAAACACCCGCCCAACCACCACCACCCCAAGCGCCTCGTGAGTCTCTCCAAATCGTCCAAGCATAATTAACCGTCCTACGACTTACCCTCTCCCGGTACCCCGGGAGAGGGCAGGGTGAGGGCCTGCCTCGAAACTCAAGCAAGCCACCATTATAGGGCTACATCGGATAGAAATGCCCTTTACAATCCTCCGGGTCTTTCACGTTGATCGCATGCACGACAACGATCGAAAGCGGTTTCAGCGACAAATCGGCCTATGAAACGTAAACCAAAAAAGAACACCAAAGCGGAAGACGCGTACATCCGCGACCTTAAACGCACCAGCACCTTCGAAAAGGCAGATCGCGGCGAAGCACAACTCCTCTCTCCCGATGAATACCCCGACCCGGTAAAGCGATTCCTCGCCCGTGAGCGGCGGATGCTCCACATCAAATTGTCAGCGGCATCGAAGCGCAAGCTGGATGCCCTCAGCCGCGCCACCGGCACTCCAATGGACCAATTGGCCCGCCAGTGGGTGGAGGAACGGCTCACTCGTGAAGCGGGATAGCGTCACCTGGCAAATCAACCAGAGGACATCTTCTCCGCGCCTCTGCGGTTCGTCTTCGCCCCCTCCCCAAGACACACACCCCATCTCCCCCGTATATTGCCCCCCACATGATCCTCTTCATGCTCGTCCAAACCGTCTACTGGCTCGCCCTCTCCGTCTGGTTTGGCGGCCTCATGTTCATCTCCATCATCTGGCCCGTCATCTACCGCACCATCGCCGACGCCCATCCCAACCTCCCCACCGTCCTCTCCGTCAACCTCGAAAACCAGCACGGCTCCCTCCTCGCCAGCGACATCATCGCCAACATTCTCCGCTTCTTCTCCCGAATCCAGATCGCCTGCGCCGCGGCCATTTTTATCACCCTCATCGCCCAGTGGGCCGTCATGGACCTCAATACCCGCAACAAGCTCCACGCCATCATCCGCTGCGCCCTCTTCGTCGCCGCCGCCCTCCTCATCCTCTACGACCGCTACGGCGTCTGGCCCAAGCTCATGCTTCACCGCCAGACCTACATCGACCACGCCGACGAGCCCGACATCGCCAACCCCGCCAAGGACCAGTTCGACAAATACCAGCAGGAATCCATGCGCCTCCTCTCCTTCCAGATCATCCTCCTCTCCCTCATCATCATCTTCTCCGGCGTCATCACCCCCCACGGCAACCTCTAAAATCCTTCGTGAACTTCGTGCCCTTCGTGGACAATCCTTCGTGCTCTCGGTGGACCGCCCATGCCCAAAACCGAATCCAAAAAAATCCACGACCGCCGCCAGCGCCTCGCCGCCATCCTGCCGCTCTTAAAAAAGACCTACCCAGAGGCCAAATGCAGCCTCGACTACAAAAACCCCCTCCAGCTCCTCATCGCCACGATTCTCTCTGCCCAGTGTACTGACGAGCGCGTCAACAAAGTCACCCCCGGCCTCTTCAGGAAATACAAATCCGCCAAAGACCTCGCCGCCGCCGATCCAAGCCAACTTGAAAAAGAAATTCAATCCACCGGCTTCTTCCGCAACAAAGCCAAATCGCTCCGGGGAATGGCCGCCGCCATCGTCGAAAAACATTCAGGGCAAGTTCCCCGGACCATGGAGGAATTAACCCACCTCCCCGGCGTCGGCCGCAAAACCGCCAACGTCGTCCTCGGCAACGCCTTCTCCATCGCCGTGGGCATCGTCGTTGACACCCACGTCTCCCGCGTCGCCGCCCGCCTGGGCCTCACCAAACACACCGACCCCGTCAAAATCGAACAAGACCTGATGCAAATCGTCCCTACCGAAGACTGGACCCTCTTCTCCCACCTCTTAATCCATCACGGCCGCCAAATCTGCCAGGCCCGCAAACCAAAATGCTCGATTTGTCCGCTGTTGCCGCATTGCCCCGCGGGTCAGAAGTTCATGAAGACAGCGGAGGCGCGATAGCATTTACTCGTTTCACGTTTCACGTCTTCACGTTTCACGTCTTCACGCCATGTCATTCAACCGATCAATCAACATCCTCAACCTCCCATGATCGCGCCGGTTGAACCTGAACACCAACCTCGTCAACGCATCCAGCGCCGGCTCGTCAGATTCCATCGGCAACGCCCCACTCAGCCGAAATCCCCCATCCCCCACCGCAATATCCGCAAATTCCTTCGAAATCTCCTTCAATTGGGCCTCGCTCGGCCTCACATGCAATCTCATCACCAAATCATCCCGAATCGTCCGCACGCTGTGATAATTCGAATAAAAATGCACGCACTCCTTCACCGCCTCCGCCGCCGAATCCGTCACCTTAAAAAGTCTCAAATCCGTCGGGCTGATAAACCCCCGCCCCAATAGATGCTCCTTCGCATAATCCATCCACCCCTTCCAGTAGCTCCCTCCCGGCTGATCGATGAACACGATCGGCATCGGCACCGATTTGCCCGTCTGCACCAGCGTCAAAACTTCAAACCCCTCATCCAGCGTCCCAAATCCCCCAGGGAACAACACCACCGCGTGGCTCGACCGCACAAACATCAGCTTCCGCGTGAAAAAGTATTTGAAGTTGATCAACTTCTTGTCCCGCGCAATGTGTACGTTCGTCTGCTGCTCAAACGGCAACCGAATCGCCAGCCCAAATGATGGCTCCGGCCCCGCCCCACCATGCCCCGCGGCCATAATCCCCCCGCCCGCCCCCGTGATCACCATCCACCCGCTCGACACCATCCCCTTCGCAAATTCCTCCGCCTGCAAATAGTCCGGGTCCTTCTCCGGCGTCCGTGCCGAACCAAAAATGCTCACCTTCCTCGTCTCTCGATACGGCGCAAAGACCCGCAGCGCATAGCGAATCTCTTTCATCGACTTGTTGATCAGCTTGATGTCCCCCCGATTCGTCTGGTCGCGCAAAAGCTTGATGGCATTGTCCACCACCTCCGCCACCAAGTCCCCCTCCGGCAGCCGCTCCAGCTCCACCATCAGCTCCTGCGCTATCTGCTGCACCCGCGCCAGGTCCCGCTCTGTGGCTTTATGCGGCGGCTCTATCGATTCCTGGGTCTGTTCCAGGTTCTCTGCAAAATCATCCGTTTTCATCGCAACTACATCCTACTACCCCCACGCCGACTGTTTAACTAACCATTCGGCCAATCCCGTCTAACAAGGGGACATTTTATATGCTATCGCCACCCCGCCCGCCCCCCTTTCGTCCAAATCCTTCCCTCCGATAACCAGTTGGACCGTACCCATAACTTCACTAAGATTACACCCATGGAGCAGCCGTTTCTCTCCCTCCAATCCGAATCCGGCCCCCAGAAAGTCCCTGTCGCCGAAAAGCCCGTCACCATCGGCCGGCATCCCGACAATCTTCTTGTCATCACCGACACCCAGGCCAGCCGCTTCCACGCCGTCATCGGCAAAAGCAAGGATGGCTTCATCGTCAAAGACCTCGACTCCCGCAACGGCACGCGCCTCAACGGCCAGCCCGTCAAAACCGCCAAGCTCAACGAAGGCGACGTCGTCTCCATCGGCACCACCGACATTCGCTTCAGCACTGGCAATTCCGCCGCCACCGCCCGCGCCCCCCGCGCCACGCCTCAGCCCGCCGCCCGCGCTGCCTCCGCATCCAAACCCCCACAACCCCCTCAACCCAAAAAAACTCCTCAACCCGCTTTCGACGAACCCTCTCAGGATGAACCCGACTTCAGCCCCTCCGACTACACGGCGCCCTCTTCTCCCGAGGACAACCTCGTCGAAGACATTTTCTCCACCCCCACCAATTCCACCGACCTCATGGCCGACTTCGGCGCAGCCTCCGGCCAGCAGGATGACGAAAAATTTCTCCCCGTCCTCGCTGAATCACTCCCCGACAAAACCTTCGGCGTCGAGGACATCGCCCTCGTCAACGCCCGCGGCCAGATCGTCCACCCCGCCCTCTCCACCCTTCCCCCCAAGAAACGCAACGCCGCCACCGGCGAAGCCGCCGCCATCCTCCGCTACATCTTCCTCATCGCCGCCCGCGGCCGCTCCACCGACATTCACGTCGAGCCCAAGAACGAGGATTTCCAGCTCCGTCTCCGCATCGATGGCACCATGGTCGACATCGTCCGCATGACCAAGCAAATGGGCACGCGCATGCTCGCGCTCGTCAAAATCATGTGCGACATCGATGTGCAGTTCAAAAACATCATCCAGGAAGGCCACTTCTCCGCCTTCTTCCCCTCGCGCCGCGTCGATTATCGCGTCAGCTTCGCCCCCGCCATGTTCGGCCAGAAACTCGTCATCCGCGTCCTCGACACCGCCAACACCCCGCTGCACATGAAAGACCTCCACATGCCCACATCCATGCTGGAGACCATGCAGCGCGTCAGCCAGCGCGACCAGGGAATGATCCTGGTCACCGGCCCCACCGGCTCGGGCAAAACCACCACACTCTACTCCGTCCTCCGCGATGTCGGCACCGAACGCCGCAACGTGCTCACCATCGAAGACCCCGTCGAAATTGAAATCCAGGGCGCAACCCAGATCCCCGTCAACGAAGAAAAAGGCAACACCTTCCCCGCCCTCTTAAGATCGATGCTCCGCCAGGACCCCGACGTGATCATGGTCGGCGAAGTCCGCGACGCCGAAACCGCCCGCATCGCCATGCAAGCCGCCATGACCGGCCACCTCGTCCTCTCCACACTCCACGCCAAGGACACCATCGGCACCGTCTTCCGTCTCCTCGACCTTGGCGTCGAACCCTACCTCGTCTCGGCAAGTTTACAAATCGTCCTCGCCCAGCGCCTCGCCCGCGAGCTCTGCCCCTTCTGCAAACGCGGCGTAAAACCCACCCAGGAACAACTCGCCAAAATGGGCCCCCTCGCCAAAAACGTCCGCGAGCTCTTCGTCCCCACCGGCTGCCCCAGTTGCCTCAAAACCGGCTTCATGGGCCGCCGCGGCTTCTTCGAAATGCTCTCCACCACCGAAGAACTCCGCGAAGTAATCCTGAAAAACCCCACCCCAAAAGAAATCGAAAAATCCCTCGCCGGCTCCCGCTTCGCCCGCCTCCAGCAAACCGGCTACCAACTCGTCGCCCAGGGCCTCACCGCCTTCGACGAAATCGAAAAAGCCGTCGGCCGCTCCTAATCCATACCACGGGCAACCAGCGGCGGGTCGGGCACTGCTGCCCGACATCTCGTGGCACGGGCGTCTCGCCC
This sequence comes from Tepidisphaeraceae bacterium, assembly GCA_041482675.1. Classification (GTDB taxonomy): domain Bacteria; phylum Planctomycetota; class Phycisphaerae; order Tepidisphaerales; family Tepidisphaeraceae; genus JBGPEF01. Next base: position 5,806 of record JBGPEF010000278.1, read on the forward strand.
GTGAATTTACAAACTCATTTCACCGCCGCCGCCGTCGGCTGCGGCGCAACTTGCTGCATATTCGGCGAAGGCTCAAACTTCGTATTCCCCGCCGTCCAGTTCAGCCCCGCAATCACCACCTTCTGGAAAACCGGATTCGTCCAAACATCCTCCCGATGTCCCATCGATGTATAGAACACCCGTCCCTCCCCATACTTCTTCGCCCAAGTCGCCGGATACGGCGCCCTTCGATAATTCTCTTCGCGCTGCCCATTCTTGGCCGGCATGCTGGTAGTGTCCTGAACCAGAATCACGTGCATGTCCGGCGCCAGGTTGTACAGGTTGTACCACTCTTCGGTAAACGCAAAGTCCTTCAGATCTTCCAGCCCCGGGAACGAATTGCTCGCCACCTTCATCGTCGCCTTCTGCTGCGACCCATGCCCCTTGAACTCCCCACCCATCATCTGGATATAGGGGTCCACGTCATCCTTCACATTCTCCGGCCGAACCATCTCGCTGTTACGCTTGCTGTGAAACGTATCCGAGGCGGAGTGAAAACCAATCACCCCTTTGCCATCCTGAATCGCCTTCAGCAGCATCGCCTTCCCCTCCGCCGACATCCCCTTCTCCGTGTGCCCCGGCTTGTCCGAATCCTTGGTCAGATCGAGGGTCGTGTAAAACGCGAACACGTCAAACTTCTTATACGTCTCCGGATCATTAAAGATATTCGCATCCTTCGTCACCATCACTGTGAATCCGTTCGCGCCGGCAAATTCCGTCAGCAGCCGCTCCGCATGCGCCAACTTCTGCGGATCGTTCTTGTCGCGCGTGATCACCGAATGCTGAAACCCCTGCGACTTGGTCAGAAACAACACCTTCTTGTTCTCCGCCCCCAGCGCAACCGAACTCATGCAAATCAAACCCACGACAACCAGACAGAAAGAGCGGCGGTTCATGAAACACTCTCCTTTTCGATTGGATATCCAAACATGATATCAGTTCCCCCGCCCCGTGTTGATAGCCCGTGTTGATACCCCCCAAACCTCCCCAACCCATCAATAATGAAACCCACTCCCCCTCACATGCACAAACGGCCCCCCATCATGCAGCACCCCCGCCGCAACCACCTCCGCGACGATGACCAAATGATCCCCCCCAAAATCGCACTCCTTCACCACCTTGCACTCCATCCACGCCAGCGCCGAGTCCATCGCCCTCAACCCCCCCGGCGTCGTCACAATCGTCACCCCCGCAAACGCATCCTCCCCCGGCCCAATCCCCCGCGCATATTTCTTCATCAGCGTCGTGTCCTTCTCCGGCAAAATCGACAACGCCACCCTCCCCCCCTTCCGAATCACCTCCAGAATCGGCCGATCCTTCGCCACCGCGATCGACAAACACGGCGGATCAAACGACGCCTGCTGCACCCAGCTCGCCAGCATCGCCACATGATGGTCCCCCGCCATCGCCGTCAAAATATAAACCCCACTGGGAATCCTCCCCATCGGCCGCGCCAACACCTGCTTCACATGATCCGCAATCGCCATAACCCGCCTCCTCTTTTCTCACGCACACCCCCTCTCTCTTCTCCCTTGTCCCCTGTCCC
>JBGPEF010000279.1:0-7366 GCA_041482675.1 Tepidisphaeraceae bacterium
CCCACCGCGCCTCCCTGGTTGGCGATTCCAAAAAACTGAAAGTTCTCAAGCCTTACAAGCTGAGCGTTTTGGTATCGGCCGGTGAGCGTCACATACTTCCGATCCGCCGATACCGTCGGCTGCACCACCAGGCTGTTCCCGGTGTTGACCACGTCGATGATCGGATTGAACAGGCCGACTCCCCCGCGATTGAAAAAGTTGTTGTTCTGCGCTCGGGCGGCCGAAGCACAGAGGCAAACGAGAACGACGCCGGCGAATAGCTCAATCTTTCTCATGGGGCATCTCCGGTTGTGATCCCCCAATTATACCCCCGCGCGCCACCCGCCAATAGCCTGATTCCCAGCGGCCGCCCGCTCCCCATCAACAACTCATCTTTATCACCTGAACCATGCCTTCCCCCCGCCGTAATAGCTTCGCGAGGGCCGCCGGGGCCAATAATCGGTTCCAAATCCGTCAATTACCGGACTCTTTCGCCGATTTCTTGACTGGCCCCATTGGGCTTTCATAATGACGGTAGCGGGCGTCGGGCAAACCTCTCCGGAGACGTAATCGAATGGATGTAAACAGCTCAGTTGTCGTTTGTGGCGGTGGCGGCTTTATCGGCGGCCATCTGGTCGGCGATCTGGTTCGCAAAGGCTTCAAGCACGTCCGCTGCGTGGACGTCAAACCCACCAACGAGTGGTACCAGGTCCACGGCCAGGCGGAGAACGTCGTGGCCGACCTCAATCTTCGCGATAACGCCTACAAGGCCGTCAAAGGCGCTGACCACGTCTTCAACCTCGCCTGCAACATGGGCGGCATGGGCTTCATCGAAAACAACAAGGGCCTGTGCATGATCAGCGTGCTGATCAACACCCACCTGCTCCTGGCCGCGCGCGAGCACGGAGTCAAGCGATTCTTCTACGCCTCCAGCGCCTGCGTGTACAACGCCGACAAACAGAAGGACAAGAAGCTCGACGTGTTTCTCAAGGAAGAAGATGCCTACCCCGCCATGCCCGAAGATGGCTATGGGTGGGAGAAGCTCTTCTCCGAGCGCATGTGCCGGCATTTCCGCGAGGACTTCAAGGTGCCGACGCGGGTCTATCGTTTCCATAATGTCTACGGCCCCTTCGGCACCTGGGAAGGCGGCCGCGAGAAAGCGCCGGCCGCCATCTGCCGCAAGGTCATCGACGCCAAATTCACCGGCAAACACGAAATCGAAATCTGGGGCGACGGCAAGCAAACCCGCTCGTTCATGTACATCTCCGACTGTCTCAAAGGTCTCAATCTGCTGATCGACAGCGAAATCACCGAGCCCCTCAACCTGGGCAGCGATGAAGGCGTGACCATCAATCAGTTGGTGGACATCGTCGAAGACATCGCCGGCATCAAGCTCAAGCGCAATTACAACCTCAACGCCCCCAAGGGCGTCAACGGCCGCAACAGCGACAACACCCTGATCAAAAAGCTCCTCGGCTGGGCCCCCGACACCAAACTCCGCGACGGCATGGAGAAGACCTACCGCTGGATTTACGATCAAATGGCCAGCCGGTATGCGCGGTGATGACGCCTCCTGGGGTGGCATGGTAGGGTTCGCTCCGCGAACCGGTTCGCAAAGCGAACCCTACGATCCAATTGAATCCCCTTTGAAAACCATCCTCATCATCTCCCAGGTCTTCGTCCCCGACCCCGCCTCCGTCGGCCAGCACGTCGCCGACGTCGCCTACGAGCTCGCCAAACGCGGCCACCATGTCCTCGTCTACACTTCTCGCCGCGGCTTCGAAAATCCCAACGATATTTACCCCGCCCGCGAAACCATCAACGGCGTCGAAGTCCGCCGCCTCCCTTTCGCCTCCTTCGGCAAGAAGAACATCCTCCTGCGCCTCCTCGGCACCGCCACCTTCATGATCCAGGCCTTCTTCCGCGCCCTTTTCACCCCACGCCTGGCCGGCATTTTCTTTTCCACCTCTCCCCCCATGATCGGCCTCGTCGCCACCATCGCCGCCATCATCCGCCGTGTCCCCACCGTCTACTGGGCCATGGACCTCAACCCCGACCAGCTTTTCGCCCTGGGCAAGCTCAAACCCAGCAGCTTCTCCGCCCGCCTCCTCGAATCGATCAATAAGTTCATCCTCCGCCACGCCAACCTCATCATCGCCCTGGATCGCTTCATGGCCGGCCGGCTTGAAGCCCGCCGCACCATCCGCCACAAGCTCGTCACCATCCCGCCCTGGCCGCACGAAAACTTCGTCGAGCCCGTCGATCCGCAAACCAATCCGTTCCGCCTCAAGCACAACCTGACCGGCAAATTCGTCTTCATGTATTCCGGCAACCACAGCCCCTCCAATCCTCTCAAAACTCTGCTCGACGCCGCCGTGCGGCTCAAAGATCACGCTCAAATTCGCTTCCTCTTCGTCGGCGGCGGCACCGGCAAGAAGGAAGTCGAGGCGTATATCAAGGACCACAATCTCAGCAATGTCATCTCCCTCCCTTACCAGCCCCTGGCCGACCTGCGCTTCTCCCTCTCCGCCGCCGACGTCCACATCGTCTCCCTCGGCTCCGACATGGTCGGCATCATCCATCCCTGCAAAGTTTACGGCGCAATGGCCGTCGCCCGCCCCGTCCTGTTCCTGGGCCCGCGCCCCAGCCACATTTCCGACCTCCTCGACCGCCACGAATTCGGCCGCCACATCTCCCATGGCGACACCGACGCCGCCGAAGCGGCCGTCCTCACCTTCTACAACACCGACGCCGGCAAGCTGGAGGAGCTTGGCCAAACCGCCCAGCGCCTCCTCCGCTCGAATCTCTCCCAGGACCAGCTTTGCGGCCAATTTTGCGACGAAGTCGAGGCGGCCTTCAGAGTTGCCCGCCCCAATGCAGTTTCCCTCGTCGCCAATCCGGGTTAATCTGCGGCCATGCTGCGACTGCTCATCCCCCTGCTTCTCCTCATCGCCGCCGGCTGCGGTAAGGAAGTTCAGGAAGCCCGCTTGCTTCCATCTTCCCCGCAAGTAAAACTAGCCCCAAGCGCTGCTCCACTTTAGCTGATGAGGAAACCAACATGGCAGAAAAACGCACTCCCCCCGTCGCCGATCCCACGGCCAATGTCGAGAAGGAACTCAGCCGCATCGTCGGCGACATGGGCATCGTCGAAGAAGCCAGCGGCGCCTATCGCGTCAAGGTTGCCCACTCCCGCGCCTTCCCCTGGGATGACGTCTTCAAGCAACTCCTCTACCGCGACTTCAAGGTCGAAGTCACCAAACACAAGGCCGATTTGATTATTGAGGGACGCCCGTAGGTCCGGCTCGGCCGGACGTGTCCGGCACAGCCGGACCTACAAAGATAAGGCCGACCTCATCATCGAAGGCCGGCCGTAGTAGTAATCTCCATGCACAACAAACTCACTCCCTTCGCGGCCGCGATCCTCCTCTGCGCCCTGGTTGCTCCTATCCGCGCTGACGATGCCCCCATCAAGGCCCTGCTCGTGGCCGGCGGCTGCTGCCACGACTACAAGGCCCAGAAGACGCTCATCACCGAGGGGATTTCCGCCCGCGCCAATGTCCAGTGGGTCATCATCCACGAAGGCGACGGCAAGACCACCCACCGCCACAGCATCTACGAAAAGGCCGGCTGGGCCGACGAATTTGAGGTGATCGTCCACGATGAGTGCACCGCCGATGTGAAAGACGTGGAGTTCGTGCAGCGCATCCTCAAGCCGCACAAGGATGGCAAACCCGCCGTCCTCCTCCACTGCGCCATGCATTGTTACCGCACCGCCCCGTTTCCCAATGTCACCCCCTGGTTCGAATTCACCGGCCTCCAATCCACCGGCCACGGCGCTCAACAACCGATCGCCATCACCTTTGTCGATACCGATCACCCCATCACCAAAACCCTGCAAAACTGGACCACCATCAACGAAGAGCTCTACAACAACAGCGCCGGCCACTTACTCCCCACCGCCCACGCCCTGGCCCGCGGCAAGCAGGGCAAGGACGAATTCGTCGTCGCCTGGACCAACACCTACAACGACAAAACCCGCGTCTTCGCCACCACCATCGGCCACAACAACAAAACCGTCTCCGATCCCCGATACCTCGACCTGATCACCCGGGGCCTGCTCTGGTCCGTCGATAAGCTCGATGAAGCGCATTTAAAACCCGCTTCTAAAGTCCTCCTCCACGACTAGCGCAAAAGCCGCCCGACGAATATTCCCAGCCGCGTAGCGGCGAAAGACGATAGCCCACGGCGCAAGCCGTGGGTGAGAGAGTGGCGCAACGACGAGCCCCGTAGGGGCGTAAGAAGCTTCTTACGCCCCTACGGGGCTCCTGAGATTCGCGCGTCATCCCCGGGCTCGCGCCCGGGGGCTATCATCTGTCGCCCCTTGCGGGGCTGATTCTTACAGCATCAACGTCGACAATCTTCCGTTGCTATCGCCAAACCGCTCCTGCTTCACACCCATCGTCTCCAGCATCGAAAGATACAAATTGCACAACGGCGTATTCCTCGGGAACCGGATGTGCCTGCCCGGCTTGATGAATCCGCCCGCCTTGCCGGCCAGAACGATCGGCAGCTCATCGTGATTGTGCCGGTCGCCATCGCTGATCCCGCTGCCGAGCATGATCGTCGAATGATCCAGCAGCGTCCCGTTCCCCTCTTTGACTGACTTCATCTTCTGAATGAAATACGCGAACTGCTCCATGTGGTAGCGATCGATCTTGCGGATGGACTCGATCTTGGCCGCGTTGCCGCCGTGATGGGACAAGGTGTGATGGCCTTCGGTGATATTCAGCCACCGATAATGCCGATCGCTTCCATCCCGCGCCACCATCACGGTGCTGACCCGCGTGATGTCCATCTGGAAGGCCAGCACCAGCAGATCGCACATCAGCCTCATGTGCTCGGTCATGTCGCCGGGAATGCCTTCCGGCCGGGCCATGTCCGGCTTCTTCTGCTCGGCCTCCTGCTTCTGCATCATCACGATCCGCTTCTCGATCTCGCGGATGGAGGTCGTGAACTCATCCATCTTCTGCTGATCCACCGTGCCGAGCTGGCGGTCGAGTCGCCTGGCATCTTCGGCCACGAAATCGAGGATGCTCTTGCGATACAGATATCTCTTGGCCCGGCTCTCGGCCGCGGCCTTGTCATTGCCAGCGCCAAACAATCGATCAAACAACGACCCCGGATCCACTTCCTTGGGCATCGGCGTCGTCTCGCTGCGCCAGGAAATATTGGAGACATACGCGCAGCTATATCCCGAGTCGCAATTCCCCGCCGTCTGTCCCTTGTCCAATCCCAATTCAAGCGAAGGCAATCGTGTCTGCGACCCGAGCATGTTCGCCGCAATCTGATCCACCGACACGCCGAGCTTGATGTTGGCGCCTGATGTTTTATACGGATGCGCGCCGGTGAGGAATGCCGCCGCAGATCGTGCATGATCCCCCGGGCCATCGCCTTTCGCGCGAGCGTTGTCCAGCGTCAGGCCGCTGAGGACCATCACATCCTTCTGCACCGCTTTCAACGGCTCGAGCGTCGGCGTCAGATCAAAATCAAACCCTTCCCTGGTGGGAGTCCAATAAGGAATATTCACGCCATTGGGGATGAAGAAAAACGCCATGCGGGTCGGCGCAACCGCGGCCGCGCCACCGGCGGTCGTGCCCGCGGCCTGCGCGGCATTGAGCACGGTCCCCGGCACCATCGAATCCAGGAATGGCAATCCCATCGCCACCCCCAGGCCCCGAAGCATGGTCCTTCGCGTAATGCGGCTCATTTCTTCACCTCAGTTCCTTCCACCTTAAGCGGCGTCGTCGCTTCCGACTTCCCACGGCGCTTCAAAAACGCGTCACTCTGCACGATCGCATCTACAACGCTCGAAAACCGGTAATTGTTCTTTTCGACAGACAGGCCAATTTCCTTCACCGTACACCGGTCATATTCCTCCATACCGCGCCCAAGTGCATAAGTTAACATCTTTTCCGTCACGCACCGAATGAAATCGCCCTTTCGCGACACCAGCACTTTTCGCAGGTTTTCAGGCCCATCCACCACCTGCCCATTGGGCAGTTTCCCGCTGGTATCGATCGCATGACCCCCCGCATCTTTATCCCGCCAGGCCCCGATCGCATCAAAATTCTCCATGGCAAAACCGATCGGGTCCATCCGCTGATGGCAGACCGCGCAGTTTGGATTGCTCCGATGTTTTTCCAGCCTCTGCCGCAGCGAGGCCGCCTGCACATCCTCGCGCTTATCCGGCAACGCCGGCACTTCCGGCGGCGGCGGCGGCGGTGGCGTTCCCAGTATCTGCTCCAGCACAAATTTCCCCCGCTTCACCGGGCTGGTCCGTGATGGCATGGCCGTGACTGTCAGCACGCTGGCCATCGTCAGCACTCCACCCCGATGCGTCCCGGCCAGGCTCACCCGCTTAAAATCCTCACCCTTCACATCCGGAATCCCATAGTGCTTCGCCAGCCGTTCATTCACATAGGTGTAATCCGAATCGAGCAGTTCCAGGATGCTGCGGTCCTCCTTGATCACGGTCGAGAAGAACAGCTCCGCCTCCTTCTTCATGGCCCGACGCAGCTTCTCATCGAAATTGGGAAATCGCCGCTCATCGGGGGTCCAGTCGTCCAGGTTTCGCAATTCCAGCCACTGCCCCACGAAATTCCGCACCAGCTCCACCGCCTTGGGATCGCTGAGCATCCGCCGCACCTGTTTGGAGAGCACGGGCGGGTTGTGCAGCGTGCGATTGGCCGCCAACTGCATCAGCTCATCATCGGGCATCGAGCTCCAGATGAAGTACGACAGCCGGCTGGCCAGTTCATAGTCACTGATGGGATGCGGCATCTGCGGATTGGCCGGCGGGTCCAGCTCCACCCGGAACAGGAAATGCGGCGAGACCAGCACCGCCTGAAGCGGAATTTTGACGGCCTGCTCAAAGGGCTCTTTGTTCGCCCTGGCCAACCGATACAGCCTCATCAACCCGGCGACTTCCTCGACGCTTGCCGGCCGGCGGAAAGCACGCGTTGCAAAGTTCCGCACGATCTTGGTCGCGCACTCATCTTCCGTGCCATCCTTGCCGGGCGTGGCGACCAGCACGCGCCTGTGCGACTCCGGCGGCGGTGGTGGCGGCGCGTTGAACGGGCCTTCCATCTCGATCCACAACACAATCAGGTTGCGGTCCCCGCGCTTTTTCGGGTCCGGATTGTTCCGATCCACGGCGTTGTTCGTATAAGCCAGGGCAACCTTGTGATTCCCCCCCGGGAATTTTCCCCGATAGGTGTAGGTCTGAGGTGTCAGCCCCTCCGCCTTCACGTCGTAGGTGAGAATGTCCTTCCCATCCAGCCGCAGCACCATCTTGGGCGCTTCATCCCCAAACTGCTCACCGTAGGCG
>JBGPEF010000280.1:0-7359 GCA_041482675.1 Tepidisphaeraceae bacterium
ATGGAGAAGTTGCGGGAGTTGGTTGTGGCGGCGTTGCATCGGCCGAAGGTGAGGAGGAAGACCAAGCCGAGTCGGGGGGCGAAGGAGAGGAGGTTGGAGGGGAAGAAGAGGCGGGGGGAAACAAAGGCCAGGAGGAGCGGGCCGTTTGATTGATCGGATTCGTGCGCAATTTCAGCGGACGAATGAGATGTGAGTGTTACTTATCCTCGTCGTCTTCGAAATCCTCGTCCTCGTCATCGTCGTAGTCATCATCCTCGAAATCGTCGTCTTCCTCATCCTCCTCGTCCTCTTCTTCCTCCTCCTCATCCTCAAGCTCGTCGTCATCCTCATCGAGCTCGTCGAATTCCTCCTCCTCTTCTTCCTCATCGTCCTCGAGCCCCTCGCCTTCCTCGACCACTTTCTTCTTGCCCTTCTCGTCGTCTTCTTCCTCCTCTTCCTCCTCCTTCTCCTTCTCCTCTTCGTCGTCCTCCTCTTCATCCTTGGCCTTGCGCTTGGCGGCTTGCGGGCGCGACTCTTCGGCGGGCCAGGTTGGCCGCTGCGAGGGAAATTCGGATGGGATGAGCGGGGCAATGCCAAGCGCTGCCAGCGCCTGACGCACGGGTTCGTTTTGTGTGATCATGGGAATTCCCACAAGAGATGGCTCGCCACTTTCGGGCATTTTCCGGTGCAACGCGCGTATCAAAACCGTAAGTTCTTCCACCTGTCAACCGCCAATTCTTCTCCAACTCCGGTCGAGAGAGGCGGCATTGAAACGACTTTGCCGTGGCCGGTCAAGAGGCAGGAGGAATTGAATCATTGAATCATTTAACCATTGAATCATTGCGGATTTGGAGGGGATGCGGCGGCTGACAATGACGCAATGAATCAATGACTCAATGACTCAATGAATCAATCTTCTACTCCTCAATCTTCGTCCGCCGCAGGAGTAAGGCGTTGCCGAGCACGGTGATGTCGGAGAGCGCCATGGCGGCGGCGGCAATCAGCGGGTTGAGGAGGCCCAGGGCGGCCAATGGAATCGCCAGCACGTTATAAATGAAGGCCAGAAAGAGGTTCTGGCGGATCTTTTTCATGGTGGCCCGCGAGAGGCGGATGGCCGCGGCGATGCCCATGAGCGAGCCGCTGACCAGGACAATGTCGCCGGTTTCCTTGGCGATGTCCGAGCCGGAGCCGATGGCGATGCCAAGATCAGCGCTGGCGAGGGCGGGGGCATCGTTGATGCCGTCGCCGACCATGGCGACGCGTAATTTGCGATTTGCGACTGGCGATTGGCGATTTTGAAGATCGCGGATGACCTGGGCCTTTTGGTCGGGGCGGACCTGGGCGCGGACGTCGTCGATTCCCACCGCTTTGGCGATGTGCAGAGCCGTGACTTGGTTGTCGCCGGTGAGGAGCATGGTGCGGAGGTTCATGCGATGCAGGGCATCTATGGCGGCCTTTGAATCGGGCTTAAGCGGGTCGGCCAAAACCACCATGCCGAGGCGCTCCAGGCGACCGTCAACTTTCCGCGCGACTTCCACCAGCGTTTGCGATGCATCCGCGGCGGCGGGGGGGGCCGAGTCGGGTTGGGTGTAGCCGTGTTTTGTGAGCATGGCCAGGTTGCCGACGATGATGGACTGGCCATTGACCTGGGCGATGACGCCGAGGCCGGATTCGTTGGAGAAGCCGGAGAGATCGGGCAGGTCGAGTTTTTTCTGGCGCGCATGTTCGACGATCGAGCGCGCCAGGGGATGTTCGCTGAATTGCTCGGCGGCGGCGGCCAGTTGAAGGACTTCATCTTCGGAGAGGCTGTTCAATTTCAGCACCGCGATGACGGTCGGCTTGCCCTGGGTGATGGTTCCGGTTTTATCGAGGACGACGGTGTCGATTTGCTCGGCATTCTGCAATGCGTCGATATCGCGGATGAGAATTCCGCGCCGTGCGCCGCGGCCGATGCCGACCATGAGGGTGGCGGGGACGGCCAGCCCTAGGGCGCACGGGCAGGCGATGATCAGCACGCTGCACACGGTTTTGGCGACCATGGCCCAGGTTTGGCCGGACGGCCAGTGGTGGATTTGGCCCCACACAAACCAGGCGATGCCGGTGAAAAGCGCCACGCCCAGCACCGCGGGCACGAAAACGGCCGAGACCTTGTCGGCCAGTTGCTGGACGGGGGGTTTGCTGGATTGGGCCCGCTCGACGAGTTGAACGATTTGCGCCAGTGCGGTTTCAGCGCCGACTTTGGTGGCTTTTACGATCAGGCGGCCATTTTGATTGGTGGTTCCGGCGATGACTTCATCGGCCGGACTCTTGTGAACGGGAAGGGGCTCGCCGCTGATCATCGACTCATCCACCTCCGACTCGCCCTCGAGCACGAGGCCATCCACCGGCACTCGATCGCCGGGGCGAACCATCACGCGGTCGCCTTTTTGCACCTCGGCGACGGGCACCTCGCGCGGGTGATTCAGATCATCCAGGCGGAGCGCCACGGCCGGGGCGAGATTGAGCAGTTCGCGGATGGCCGACCCAGCGCGGTCGCGGGCGCGGGCTTCGAGCCAGTGGCCGAGGCTGATGAGGGTCAGCAGGCCGGCGGATTCCATGAAATAGAGATTGGGGAGCGTGTGCCACCAGCCCAGCAGATGGCCGGCGAAGGCGACGAGGCTGTAGACATAGGCCACGGTTGCGCCCATGGCGATGAGCGTGTCCATGTTGGATGTGCGATGGCGCAGGGCGGAGAGGGCGCTTTTGTAGAAGGCAGCGCCGAGGTAAACGATGGCGATGGAGCTGGTGGCAAGGGCCAGCCACTGGGTCCAGTGGACGTGATGGCCAGTCACCCAGTGGAGGATTTCCACGGGGAGCCAGAGGGCCAGGCCGATCATCCAGCGGCGTTGCCAGGAGCGGGAATGGGCGTGCTGGTGCTGGAGACGCTCCTCCTCGGCATTGGCGGCCGACAGGGAGAGGTCTTCAGGATGGGCGTGATAGCCGGAATGCTCGACGGCCTCGGCCAGTTTGGTGGGGTCAGTTTTCGAGGGATCGAAGCGGACGGTCGCCCGGCCGCGGGCGAGGTTGACCTGGGCATCCTGGGCGCCCGGAACCGATTTCAGAGCCTTTTCGACGTGGGCGACGCAACTGGCGCAAGTCATGCCTTCGATGTTAAGGGTGACGTCCTGGCCGTCGGATTCGAGGGTGTCGCGGCGATGATCGTGGAGCATATCCATTACCCGTATTCTAGCGCGCTCCGCTGGGAAATAGTCTCCAGGTCATTCACCTACCTGCTTGACCCCCATACCCCTATAGGGTATACTCCAAGTGTGATCAAATCAACTTTGACATTTTTCAGCGAAGATTTGAAACAGAGCCTTTCCGACCGCCTGAAGCGCATTGAAGGGCAAGTCCGGGGTGTCGAACGGATGCTCCAGGAAGACCAGCCTTGCGCCCAGGTGCTGCATCAAGTCGCGGCCACGCAAGCGGCCCTCCATGGCGTGAGCGTCGTGGTGCTGCGAAATTATCTGGAGCATTGTGTCGCCGATGCGATCCAAAGCGGAGATCGGCGGCGCAAGGACGCGGTGTTGAATGAGTTGATGGATGTTGTGAAGAAATTTGGCAAGTAGCTTGCCATGGCCGGTCTGACGCGCCTTTGAGCATACGCTTTTAATGAGGAGTTAAAATGAGTCTGGTTACCCGTCGCAACGTGATCCTTTCTTTCATCGCCGTTTGCGCATTCAGTCTGTTCTCGGCGTCAATTTTTGCAGCGGACGACAAGAAACCGGCCGCTCAGGGCCAGGTCGATTCGATTGTTAAATCCTATCTGGTTGTGCAGAAGGCGCTGGCCGCCGACAAAACCGAAGGCGTTTCCGATGAGCTTGCCAAAATCCACACAGCGTCTGCTGCTCTCGCTGAATCAAGCGATGGCAAGCTCAAGGAGCAGGCGAAGGCTCTTGCCGGCCACTCCGACGTGAAAGTCAAAGATTTGAAGGGCGCACGAGCCTCTTTCAAGCCGTTGTCAACCGATGTGATTGCCCTGGTTCAGATCATGCCCCAGTCGGCGGAGATCGCGCCGGAACTCTACGATGTGAATTGCCCGATGGTGAAGGCCAATTGGCTTCAGCCGTCGAAGGATGTGGCGAATCCCTACATGGGATCGGAAATGCTCGATTGCGGCAAAGTCGAAAAGAAGATCGCGTCGGCCGACAAGAAGTAATGCCGCTCGGGTTCATGCCCGGTTGCTCAATGGGCGCGCCACGAAGGACGTTCCCACGCAATAAAAAAGGCCCCGTGCGACGGGGCCTTTCAGTCATTCACGCAACCACGATCTACTTCGCGTTCCTATACTTCTCCGGGTTCTTTTTGAACTCGTCAATGCAGTCTTTGCAGCAGAATGCGTAAGTCTTGCCGTTCCAGGCGTAGGTGACCTTGGGATCGATCTCGTGTTCCTGCTCGACGGCGCAGTTTTTATTTACCGGCTTGCTCGGCTGGGTCGTCGGCTGGGTGGCGGGCTTTTTCGCATCCTTTTTTACATCGGCCGCCATCAGCACGCCCGCGGACAGTGCCAGTGCATAAAACAGGGTCAACAGTGCCTTCATTCTCGCCTCCTATTTCTTGTAATACGCCGCATTCTTCTCGATGAACGAGGCCCACTCGGCCGGCAGGTCTTCCTGGGGGAAAATGGCCGTCACCGGGCACTCATCGACACACAGGCCGCAATCGATGCAGACGTCGGGGTCGATGTAGAGCATCTCGGCCGCCTCAAAACTGGGTTCATCCTTGGTTGGATGAATGCAATCCACCGGGCAAACGGCCACGCAAGCCGTGTCCTTAACGCCGATGCAGGGCTGGGCAATGATATGAGCCATAATTCTGTGTATCGGAAATAGGGTGTGCTTTGGCACACCGCGCGTTGTTCCATCATTTCTTGTAATACGCCGCGTTTCGCTCGACGAAGGAGATCCATTCGGCCGGCAGATCATCCTGGGCGAAGATGGCGGTCACCGGGCACTCATCGACGCACATGTTGCAGTCGATGCAGGTGTCGGGATCGATGTAGAGCATCTCTTCCTTCTCAAAATCCGGCTCATCCTTCTTGGGATGGATGCAATCGACGGGGCAGACCACCACGCACGCGGTGTCTTTGGTGCCGATGCAGGGCTGGGCAATGATATAGGCCACAGATCTAGCGCTCCTTCTGCTGCTTGATGTTGGGATTATAGAGGAGCGGCGAACAGAGGCAATATCGGCCGAATCCCCTTCAACCGCCGATCAGACTGCGGCCGGTCATTTCGGGGGGCTTGGGCAGCTCCATCATTTGCAATGCGGTGGGGGCGACGTCGGCTAAGCGGCCGCCTTCGACAAGCTTTTTGCCACGGAATCGCTCATCCATGACGATCAATTCGACGTCGTAGGTGGTGTGGGCGGTGTGGGGGCCGCCGGTGGCGGGGTCGATCATCTGCTCGCAGTTGCCGTGGTCGGCGGTGATGATGGCGCAGCCGTTCTGGCGATCAAGTGCATCTAAGATGCGGCCGACGCAGATGTCGACGTGCTCGACGGCTTTGATGGCGGCGGCGAGGACGCCGGTGTGGCCGACCATGTCGCCGTTGGCGAAGTTGACGACGATCATGTCGTAGAGATTCGAGTTGACCCGCTTCACCACTTCATCGCACACCTCATAGGCGCTCATCTCGGGTTTCTGGTCGTAGGTGCTGACCTTGGGGCTGGGGACGATCTGGCGGTCTTCGCCGGGGAAGGGGGGTTCGCGGTAGTCATTAAAGAAAAAAGTTACATGGGGAAATTTTTCGGTCTCGGCCGAGCGGAACTGCTTGAGGCTCAGGTTGGAGAGATACTCGCCGAGAGTGTTCTTCATCTTCGGCGGCTTGGGATAGGCGACGTGAACCGGGAGGCCTTCTTCGTAGGCGGACATGGTCGTGTAATGGAGATTGAGTTTAGCCCCGCGATTGAAGCCGGTGAAATTATCGAGCACGAAGGCCTTGGTCAGCTCGCGCGGGCGGTCGCCGCGGTAGTTGTAGAAAATGACCGAGTCGCCGTCGCGAACGCTGGCCCGGGGAGTGTTGCCGTCGTCGGTGATGACCGATGGCGTGACGAACTCGTCGCCGTTCATCGAAGGCTCGAGTGGATGATCGTAATACCACTTCACCGCATCCTCGGCGGAACGGAATTTGGCGCCTTCGCCGAAGACGATGGCACGATAGGCCTTCTCAACCCGGTCCCAGCGATTGTCGCGATCCATGGCCCAGTAGCGGCCCATGACGGTGGCGATGGCGCCCACGCCGATCTCCTTCATCTTGGCCCCAACCTGCCTCAGATACTCGATTCCCGCGTTGGGCGATGAATCGCGGCCGTCGGTGAAGGCATGGAGAAAAACCCGCGAAAAACCGCGTCTTTTGCACAATTCCAGGCAGCCGTAGAGGTGCTCGAGCAGGCCGTGGACGCCGGCGTCGGAGACGATGCCCATCAAATGAAGCCGGGTGTTTTTTTGCATCGCATTCGAGATGGCGGCGTTGAGTTCCACGTTCTTGAAAAACTCGCCATTGCGGATGGCCTTGCTGATGCGGACCGATTCCTGATCGACGATTCGGCCCGCGCCGATGTTCTGGTGGCCGACTTCGCTGTTGCCCATGGTGCCTTCGGGAAGGCCGACATCAAAGCCGCTGGTGTGAATGAGAACGTTGGGATATTGCGCCATCAGCCGATCGGCGACGGGGTGCTTGGCGAGGTAAACGGCGTTGGCGTGGTTCCACTGCGGGTAGGGATTCTTCCCCCAGCCATCGCGAACGATCAGGACGAGTGGGCGCTTTTTCACGACGGTCATCATTTCAATTCGGAGCGGAAATGCAACCACGGAGACGCCCAGACGCAGAGAAGACATTTAAAAAGAAAGAAAAAAAATCGTTCATCAGGGTGCTCAATTTTGTCGCGTCGCGCTCCACGACGAGCGCGTCTCCGCGGCTCTGCGCCTCTGCGGTTGCATTTTTCCTCCACCTCGCGCCGAGAAATTTTTCGCGCGCAGGACGAAAAAATCATTGACTGATAATTTTGCTGTCCGTACATTTGTTACTTGAAAGGAGGTGACAAGCGCCATGGCAAAGAAGAAAGCTGGTAAGTCGTCCAAGAAGACGACCAAGAAGACCACGAAGAAGTAACCACTTCTTTTCGGACGCGTGGCTCAAGAAAGAAAAACGTCCGACGGTTTTCTGAGGTTGTAAGGCAACAGTCACCACATTTCGTTTTGGGCCTTGGCTCCAATCACAGGCCACAGAACACAAGAAAAGCTTCCTTGCCACGGCGGAAGCTTTTCTTTTTTTATGCACTGAGAATAGAGCGAGGAGGGCGAGGCATGCCTCGCCCCTACAGTTGGGCAGCTTTGCAGGG
>JBGPEF010000281.1:0-7356 GCA_041482675.1 Tepidisphaeraceae bacterium
CGATGAAGAAGCCAGCCAGGTGTTCCTGGTACCCATCGTCGTCGCATGGCTGATCTGGGTGCGGCGCGGGCGTTTCCGATATTGCCTGCCCCGACCCACGTTCCTGGGCCCGCTCTGCGTCGCCTTTGGCTGGCTGATTTCCACCTGGGGCTATCGCCACGCCGTCCAATCCTTTTGGCATGGCGGCGCTGTTCTCATCGTCATCGGTGCTCTCCTCTCCGTGGTCGGACGCGATCTGTTGCTCCGCTTTGCCCCTGCTTTCGCCGTTCTGGTCTTCCTGGTTCCCATTCCTGGAACTATCCGGCAGAAAATTGCCATTCCCATGCAGAACGCCACTGCGATCGCAACGCAAACGGCTTTTGACATCCTCGGCGAGCCAATTCAGCGCTCGGGCAATCAACTCATCATCAACGGCAAAGTGGTCAATGTCGCCGAAGCCTGCAACGGCATGCGCATGGTCTTCACCCTTGTCCTGGTTTCCTACGCCTTCGCCTTTGGCGAGCCGCTTCGTGGTTATGTCCGCTTCCTCATTCTCGCCGCCAGCCCGCTCTCCGCCATTGGCTGCAACGTGATCCGCATGATTCCAACCATCTGGCTCTACGGCCACAGCTCCGAGGCTTTCGCCAACTGGTTCCACAATGTCGCCGGCTGGGTGATGCTCGGCATCGCCTTCCTCCTGTTGATGACCATCATCCGCCTGCTCAAGTGGGCGTTGATTCCCGTGTCGCCTTACATGCTTGCGATGGATTAAATGAGATTCGCCAAACCGCGATACATCCCCGCCTTTCTCACCGTCGCCCTTCTGCTGGGCCTGACGGCAGAGACCCTTTCGCGCCCCCGGCCCGGCGATGCTGAACCCTTCCATGCGCGCGTGAAAGCCGCCTCGTTACTGATGGTAGAGCCCGACGGTTGGACTGTTAAGGATCTTAAGCTGCCAGACGGCGCCATCACGCTGCTCAAGCCCAACGTGCCTCTTTGTCGCATCTACAATACGCCTTCCCGCCAGTTCCAATTCCTCCTCATCCAATGCCGTGACGCCCGCGATATGGGGGGCCACTATCCTCCCATCTGCTATCCCGCCAGCGGGTGGGTGATTGTCCCCGAGAAAAAAGAGGGCACCCCCATGACCTGGACGATCGGCTCCAAAACGATCATCGGAATGGAATATGAATTCACCGGCACTCACGACGGCATGACCATTACCCGCACCGTTGACAATCTCCTCATTCTCCCCCGCGGCCGAAATTGCTACGTGCGCGAGATAAAAGAGATCCGCGAAGTCGCTTCCGATTACCTCCGCCAGTTCTACGGAGCGGCCCAGATCCAGCTCATCTTCGACGGCGCTGTTCCCGAAAACGAGCGGCGCGAAATCTTTACGCAACTGATTGGCAAAAACATGACCCTGCTTACCGTACTGGAGCACAGCGATGAGCCACGAAATCCAAATTAGATCCGGTGATGCAATCCCGGATGTGGCTGATCCGCTCCACAAAGGCGGGGGGGCCGAGCACATCGAGTCGGTCTTCAAGCGCGCTCACCGCCTCCTGCGCGGCCGCTATCTCTGGGCCATTGTTTTCGGCTCGGTCCTCGCCATCATCGGCGCTTTTGCCGGCTACAAATCCACTCAACCCCTCTGGACCTGTGGCGGCATGATCCAGATCAAGATGAGCCGCGACGTCATCCTCTTCAGCGCCCCCGAAAACCAGAGCACCCAGTCGCCCGAGGTCATCAAGGAAACCCAAATCGCCCTCATGCGCAGCCAGCGCGTCATCGCCAAGGCCATGGACAGCGATGAGTGGAAGCGCCTCAACCGTCCCCTCACCGACGACACCATCGCCGACTTCTTCAGGAAACTGACCATCTCCTCACAAGGCCGCAGCGAAATGATCGGCGTCAGCTTCATCGACCCCGATCCCGCCGCCGCCAGCGCGGCCGTTAAGGGAATTCTCAGCGCCTACAACGGCCTGTACGTCGAAGCCGAGGTCAAATCCGAGCAGAACAAGCGCCGGGTCCTCGACGGCCGCCGCGCCGATCTCGTCCGCGAGCGCGATGACAAGCGCGATCAGATTACGGCCATCGCCAACAAATTCGAAGGCGCTGACGACCTTCGCGCCGTCCATCAATCCCGCGTCGCCGACCTCACCAAGCTCCAGTCCGCCATCGCCGAATTGAAGATGGCCATCGGCACACTCAACTCCGCCGACCCCACAACTCAACCCGTCAAAAAAGCCCCCATCAACATGACCATCGTCGAGATCGAGCAGGTCGATGGCGTGATGCGCCAACTCCGCCGCGATCTCTCGGCCCTCGAGCGCGATGCTCACGTAAAGCTCACCACCCTCGGCCAGCGCAACCCCCGGTATGAAGAAGCCAGGCTCATGGTCGAGCTGAAAAAAGAGGAAATCGAGAACTACGCCGCCGAATGGCGCACCGCCTCCACCGCCGCCGCACAGCGCCCCGGCGGCCCGATTCGTCCCGGCGACACCACCCCGGTCACCCTCGAGCAGCTCAAGTACCGCGAAGCCGAGTACATGAAAATGCAGGAGAAGCTCCAGGGCGAAACCCTCGACCTGGGCCGCAAAATGCTCCAGATCGAAAAGCTCAAGCGTGAGGTGGCCGACGCCGACGCCGCTATCGCCGAAACAGCGCACCGGCTCGACCAGCTCCGCACGGAGCAGGGCCCCGCCGACCGCATCGAAGTGCTCAGCTTCGGCGATCGTCCCCTCATGACCAAAGACAGCCGCGCTGCCTACGCCGCCGCCGGTTCAATCGCCGGCATGGGCATGGGCTTCGCCATCATGATGCTCTTCGGCCTCCTTGACCGCAGCTTCCGCTCCGCCGAAGACGCCCGCAAAACCACCCGCATGCCGCTCCTGGGCATCCTCCCCAATCTTCCCGAGGATCTCTCCGATCCCGAGCAGGCCGCCATCGCCGCTCACTGCGTCCACCAGATTCGCACGCTCCTCCAACTCAGCGGCGGCGCCAACAAGCGCATCTTCGCCATCACCAGCCCCGCCGCCGGCACCGGCAAAACCAGCCTCACTCTCTCCCTGGGCGTCTCCTTCGCCGCCTCCAACTGCCGCACCCTGATCATCGACTGCGATATCATCGGCGGCGGCCTCACCGCCCGGGTTGACTCCATCGTCCGCCGGAAAATCGGCGACATCCTGAAGCGCCAGGGCCTGGTGACCGACGCTCAGATTCAGCAAGCCGTCAAGCTGGCTGAAGATTCCCACGCCAAATTCGGCGAAATTCTCGTCCAGCTCGGCTTCGTCAAACCGGCCGATATCGAGCACGCCCTCGCCTTGCAGCACCACGACCCCGTCGGCATGCTCGATGCCATCGAAGGAGAAAACCTTCTCGAATGCGTCGCCGAAACCGGCATCGAGCGCCTCTGCATCCTCCCCCTCGGCAGCGCCATGCCCACCGACGCCAGCAAGCTCTCCCCCGCCGTCATCCGCTCCATCCTCGAGCAGGCCCGACATCACTTTGACATTGTCCTTATCGACACCGGCCCCATCCCCGGCAGCCTCGAAGCTTCCGTCGCCGCCGCGGCCGCCGACGGCGTCCTCCTGGTCGTCTGCCGCGGCGAGCACCGACCCATGGCCGAGCGATCCATCAAGCACCTGCTCGACATCGGCGCTCACATTTCCGGAATGGTTTTCAACCGCGCCGACGGCCGCGATATGGATCTTGCAACCACCACCAAGCGCCTCAGCTCTTTCGACCGCCGGGGCGACCGATCTGCCCCCAGGCAAAGACATCCGGGCGAAAACGCAGAGTCCAAAGGCTTCGGGCCCGTAGCGCTCGCTGTAGCCACCAAGGCGCCGGCTAATACGTATGGGACGAGACCCCGATCATGATCAGTCAAACAACCCTATTGTCCGGCGGCGTCGCTGGACCCACTGTCTGGGGCCTCACCCCGACGCAGTTGCATGATCGCTATTGGGCAGCGCGCGGCATCCAGGTCGTGCGTCAGGGCGAACCCTCGGAAATCGTCAACGATGCCGAGCTGTTTCTGCTCACCGGCCCGCGAACCCTCACCATCTTCAAGCTCGCTCGCGTCGTCGAAATGCTCAGTTGGATCAAGCCCGACATCCTCTTCATTCGCATTCACGAAGGCCGCGAGCGCGGCTATCGCGAGCGGATCATCACCGGCCGTGACAATCTCTTCGTCCGCTTCGAGCGCCTCTACGCCGGCACCGACTCGCGCCTCGCCCGCGTCGCCCTCACCCCCGATCGCCGCCTCGCCCATCTCTGGCAGATGGCCCGCGATCCCCGCTCCGCCTGGCGCGATATCCGCAAGGAAGTCGAGCGCACCCACCGCAGCGTCATCTCCGTCAACGGCAGCGTCTTCGATCGCGCCGAGGAGCCCGAGGTGATGCAGTTCATGCGCTCCCTCATGCAGCGCTGGCCCCACCCCAACGCCACCGTCAATCGCATCTCCCAGCACCCGGGCAAAAGCAAGGTCTGGGCCGACCAGGACAGCGCCATCGACGATGGCACCACTCTCGTCGGCCCCCTCTGGGTCGGCGCTGGCCGCAAAATCGACAAACAAACCAGCATCGTCGGCCCCAAAGTCCTCTGGGATGATCCCGCCTCCCGCCCACCCGTCCAAACCCTTCAATGGCAGGAAATCGAGCCCAGCCCCAACATCACCACCCCCGTCCATCCCCGCCAGCGCGGCGGCCTCTCCCGCGCGGCCAAGCGTCTTTTCGACATCGTCTTCGCCACCATCGCCCTCGCCCTCACCCTGCCTCTTTACCCTTTCGTCATGCTCGCGATATGGCTGGAAGATGGCCGGCCCTTCTTCTTCGCTCATCGCCGCGAAACCCTCGGCGGCCGCGTGTTCAATTGCCTCAAATTCCGCTCCATGCGCAAGGATGCCGACGCCATCAAGGCCCGCCTCGCCGCCCAGAATCAGGCCGACGGCCCCCAGTTTTTCATGGATGAAGATCCCCGCCTCACCGTGGTCGGCAAATTCATCCGCAAAACTTACCTCGACGAGCTTCCTCAGTTCTTCAACGTGCTCATGGGCACCATGTCCATCGTCGGCCCGCGCCCCAGCCCCCATCGTGAAAACCAGTATTGCCCCCCCTGGCGCGAAGCACGCCTTTCCGTCCGCCCCGGCATCACCGGCCTCTGGCAGGTCCGCCGCACCCGACGCCGCGGAATGGATTTCCAGGAATGGATTAAATACGACATCGAATACGTCGAAAACATCAGTTGGCGGCTCGATCTGGTCATCATCTGGCAGACCATCTGCACCGTCATCCGAGGAGTTTTGCGAACATGATCGTTCGAGCCAAGACCAAAGTCCGCCTCCTGATCCTGCTCGCCGGCGTTGCCCTGCTCATCGGCGCTGCCGCCACTCTCTACGGCGTCCGCAAGCATCGCATCCACAACTACTACATGACGCGCCGCGCCAATGGTATGGGGTATTACCAAAATGGTGATTACAACACCGCCCTGATCCTCCTCAGTCCCTACGTTCGTCGCGAGGAATATTCCCGCGACGCCGAGGCGCTCTTCGCCTTCGCCGAGTCTCGCCGCCGCGTTGAGACGCCCGATGGAAGGCACCTCAGGGAAGCGATGACTTTCCTCCAGCGCGTCCTGGCCATCCAGCCGTATCGCACTGACGTCAAGCGCGAGCTGCTCGAGCTCTATACCCTGCTTGGCTACAACGTCGAAGCCGTCGATCTGGCCGACAAGCTGCTCATCATCGACAAAAATGATCTCCAGGCCCTCCGTGCCAAGGCCCGCGGCCTCGCCGCCCGCCAGCTCGGCGAGCAGGCCCTCGATGTCTGCAAGGATTTTAATTCCCTCGTCCCCTTCGACCTGGAGATCCGCGTCCTCTCCCTGGAAATCCGCCGCGATCTCGGCCGCCGTCCGGAAATCCTCCAGCAGGCCCAGGAAATCTTCTCCAAAAATCCCAACGACGCCAAAGCGGAGCTGATTACCTCCATCGCCTTCACCTTCATCGAGGAAATCCCCGCCGCCCAGCGCGACCAAATCACGGCGCTGATTAAAGAACGCTACCCCGCCGACGTTCTCCCCGAGCCGTTCGACCCCTTCCACTGCTCCCGTTTCTTCGCCCTCAAAGCCTCGCAGCACGACCTGACCGATCTGGTCTTCGTTCGCTATCTCGTCGAGCAGCTCGACCGCACCCGTCTCGTCAACGAATCCGTCGCCGTGCTCCAAAAGGTGGATGTTCAACAGGACAGCCCCTGGGTTCGCCAGTTCCTCATCCGCCGCCTCTGGGAATCCGGCCGCTTCGCCGACGTTCTCAAGCGCATGGAAAAAATCGAGCTCAAGGGCGCCAACCCCACCGAGATCGAGCTCCTCGCCCTCCGCGGCATCTCCCAGGCCCGCTCCGGCCTCACCGGCCCCGCCAATGAAACCGTCAAAGTCCTCCGCAATCTCAAAGATGACCGCAACGCCCAGGCCTGGGCCACCATCCTCCAGCAATTGTTTCTCAATCCCAATGGCGACGCCCGGCAGGTCATCGACTCCATCCGCTACGCTTTCGAGCTCCAGCGCAACAATGTCTACCTCCGCTTCTTCCTCGGCCAGGCCTATCTCCAGCTCGGCGAGCGCGACGCCGCCGTGGAAGCCTTTACCGAAGTCACCGCCTACCGCCCCCTCTGGCAACTTCCCCTCCTTCATCTCTCGCGCCTCATGCTCGACGCCGGCCAGAAACAGTCCGCCTTCGAAACCGCCTTCCTCGCCGACAGCATCAGCCCCACTCTCGCGGCTAGGTCCAACCTCGCCATCATCTGGGCCGCCAACACGGACCTGTCAACGCTCGCTAAGGATTCCGATCTCGTAAAGCTCACCGCCGAAATTCAGCAAAAGGTTCCCGGGGAGGAATCCACTCTCCCGCTTCATGTCCAGCTCCTTGCCAAAACCAGTCAGCCCGATCAGGCCAAACTGGCCATCGCCAATGCCCTCGCCGCCAAGCCCCCACCCGCCGTCTCCACCCTCCTCCGCCTCGCCGCCGTCAGCCGCGCCACCAATCTCGGCCTCGACGAAGCCTGCCTCACCGCCGCCGAAAAAGCCGGGGGAATGAATCCCGACATCGCCCTCGCCCGCGCCATCTCAATCTCCGAATCCGGCAAACCCGCCGACGCCGTCAAATATTTCCAGGAGGCGATGCAGAAATCCGGCCCCACCGATCCTTCCTGGCGCCTGGGCTGGGCCACTCTCCTCGAGCAAACTAAGGATAGCCGCGCCTCGGCCACCTGGATCGCCCTCGCCGACGATCCCACCCTCAAATCCAACCTCACCATCCAGCGCGAAGCCCTCGCCGCTCCGTCAACTCAAAAAGACAACACGTTCCTCGCCCGTACCATCGAG
>JBGPEF010000282.1:0-7344 GCA_041482675.1 Tepidisphaeraceae bacterium
AGCGCATTGTTCTGCGCGTAGCCGATGAACGAATTATCCGTGCCGCCGCCGTATGAGCCGCCATTGAGCTCGATATTGTTCAGCGTCAGGTCATAGGAAAGTTGTGTAGCGCCCGCCTTGAGGAGGTTGAGCACATTGGGGGACATGATGCCCCAATAGGCATTTACGTCCGGCTCCACTTCCACTCGCAGCGCTGCCTTCCCCTGCGTCACACCGACATCGGTGCGAATGGATAGGACGGTGTCAGGCGCATTGGATGGGATGTCGCTGAAGCCGTCCAGAAACTTGGGATCGCTGGTGCCAACCGATCCGACGGAAATGTTGTAGAGCGTCTCATCAAGATAATTGGCGTTCTGCTGGTTGCCGGTGATCCCGATCAGCCGGAAGTCACCCGAGAGGAGCCGCCGGTCCTCGAGCTTTTCGATCAGCGCGTGACACGCCTGCCGAATGAGGGAAGACCCGGTTCGATTCCTACCCCCAGCGGCTAAAGATGCGGAACCTGCGCGGCACTGGCCGCTACGGAAACCCTGATGAGGCAGTGACATAAGCTCCTCCTAAAAAATTTTCTGCCCGACTCGTGCCGAAGGCACGTAGAAATGTTCGACGACTTGAAACGAGTTGCCCTCGTCCGCAGCCCCTGCGCTGCCTTAACAGGAACTGTACACCCAGTTTTTACATAATTCAAAGGAAATCTCATCCAGGACGCAGGGAAACCCAGCGCAAATCCATCACCGCCACCCCCGGCCTGGTCAGCGGCCTGACTTCCAGCCGATGCGGCCCCTTCTTCAGCTCGACCTGCCCGATATTTCGCTCGATGAAGTTCTGAAAATGCCCCGTATCCTGCACGGTCATCTTCAGCTTCCGATCATCGACCACAAACTCCACCTCCGCTCCGCCCGACCCTTTGCCGCAGCCCTGAAATGCGATCAGGTCAAATTTCCCCGGCCGATCGACCAGGAACTCCCAGCTCACCCAATCCTCCATTTTCGTCCAATACCCAATCGTGTTCTTAGTCGGCTGCGGCTCATAGCGCACGGTCTTCCCATGAATCGTCACATCCTTCGCATGGAGCAGAATGACCCCATCCGCGGCCTGGGCGATGGGCCGGGTTGTCGGCTGCGATGTGGGGGCGCTCGTTGGCGTCGCCGCCTTGGTGCGGTTGACCAGAATCAATCCCAGACAGATCAAAACTGCTGCGAAAAGGCGGTTCATACGACCAATCCTATTCACCCCCTCCCATCTGGCACAAGTGCGGCCGACCGTGTATGAATATCCCGGCGTGTCGGCCATTTCGACGGCATTTCAACCCGATGCGTGGCCAAGTGTCTTTATATAGGTAGGTCGGGCACTCCTGCCCGACATCCTGCTTCTTCTTGCGGAGATCGATAATGACCGACCAAACCAATCGCACCATCTCACGTCGTGATTTTCACAAGCGCGCCGGCCAATTCGCCGCCGCGTCAGCGCTTTCAGCCCTTGTGGTCCCGCATGTGTTCGCGGCCGAGGACAACACCATCAACCTCGCCCTCATCGGCTGCGGCGGCCGCGGAACCGGCGCGGTGGTGCAGGCGCTGAAGACCAGCGTCGGCCCAACCAAGCTCACCGCCATGGTGGATGTTTTCCAGGAAAGGCTGGACAAGAGCTACGACGGGATCTCCAAAATTCCCGAGCTCAAAGAGCAGATCGACGTCACACCGGAGCGCAAATTCATCGGCTTTGATGGATACCAGAAGGCGATGGACTCGCTCAAGAAAGGCGACGTGGCCATTCTCACCACGCCGCCGGCCTTCCGCTGGGTGCAGTTTACCTACGCCATCAAGAAGGGCCTCAACGTCTTCATGGAAAAGCCGGTGACGGTGGATGGGCCCACCACGCGGAGAATGTACAAGCTGGGCGAGGAAGCCAGCGCGGCCGGCCTGAAGGTCGGCGTCGGGCTCATGTGCCGCCATTGCAAGGCCCGCGCGGAATTGTTCAAGCGCATCAAGGATGGCGAAATCGGCGAGATCGTTCTCCTTCGCGCCTATCGCCAGCACGGCCCGGTGGCCGAGTGTTTCGTTCCCAAAAATCCCGGCGAGATGACCGACACGATGTATCAGATCCGAAACTTCCACGCCTTCCTCTGGGCCAGCGGCGGGCTTTATAGCGACTTCTACATTCACAACATCGATGAGTCCTGCTGGATGATGGATAAGAGCAAAACCGAACACGTCTGGCCCGTGATGGCCCAGGGGACCGGCGGCCGGAATTATCGTGGCAAGGATGTCGATCAGAATTTCGACAGCTACAACGTCGAATACACCTTCGAGGAGGGCGCCAAGCTGTATCTGCACGGCCGAACGATCGCGGGCGCGGAGAATCGTTTTGCCAGCTATGCGCACGGCACCAAGGGCAGCGCTGTCATCTCCAGCGACGGCCACACGCCCGCCCACTGCAAGATTTACAAGAACCAGAAGATGGAGAAGGACAACGTCGTCTGGTCCTACACCGGCCACGAGCCCAATCCGTATGACGTGGAATGGGAAGACCTCATGACCGCCATTCGTAAGAACGAGCCGTATAACGAAGTCAGGCGCGGCGCGGATGCCAGCCTGGTCACTTCGATGGGCCGGATGTCAGCGCATACGGCTCAGAAGGTGACCTTCGACGAGATGCTCAACGGCAAACAGGAATTCGCGCCCGAGGTGGACAAGCTCACGGCCGATGCACCTCCTCCCGTGCTGCCCGACAAGGATGGCAAATACCCCGTGCCGCAGCCCGGAAGACTGGTCATGAAGGAATACGAAGACTTCCACGCGTAATATTGCAACAGACCCCGGACGATGGGTGGCATGGGTAAGCGTACCCGCTTACCCGTGGGGTGCCGACGCAGACACGGGCAAGAATACTTGCCCATGCCACCCCACAACTTGAGTTTAAGCACTGTAGTAGGATCAGCTGCCCACCACGGGCGGTCACAGCAGATCCTTGTAATACTCCGCCGCGCTCTCCCAATCCACGCTCTCATCCGGCTTGCGCCCCAAGCGGTCATACAACCGCCTCCGCGCCTTCTTATCATCCACCGCGATCCGCGCCGCGATCGCCAGCACATCCTCGGCAATCTCAATCGGCACCACCAGACATCCATCCCAATCACACCCGATGATGTCGCCCGGCCGGACCATCGCCCCGCCGCACCCCACCGCCACGTTCACATCCATCAACTCGACTCTTCCGGGAATGATCGTCCTCCCAATCGCCCGGCAGGCCACCGGATTGCGCTGCAAGATGATCTCGTCGGTGTCGCGCGCGTTGCCATCGGTCACGATCCCCGCCACTCCCTGCGACTGCATGTCCAGCGAGTTGTTCGACCCCCAATACCCGCACTCCTTCGCCCCATTGGTCGAAGTGACAATGACGCACCCCTTCTTCAAATGAGGCTTGAGTTCCGCGTGCCATCCCCCCATTTCCTTCCAGATCGCATGCTGCTTCAGCGCATCTTTTCTCGAGACAATCGGCATCGTCCGGTTGGTCGGCACCACCCGCATGGTGACGGCCGGCCCCCAGAAGCGCATGCCCATCCAAAGCGGGCGAATTTGCGGATCGAGCAGACACCGATCCGCCCGGCCCAGGGCATCGAGGCCATCGGTGACGCGAAGAAATTTGCCAAATCGCTCCGCCAGAGCAAACGAATCCGGTCGCGGGGCAATCAGCGGCTTATCATTGTCGGCATCCCTTGCACCAGCAGCACAGCCGCTGGCGACCACCGCGGCCGCCGAAGCATGCAAAAATTCCCGGCGCGTCGGTGACGAACCGCCTTCTTCCTGCATGGGATCTCCTTTGCCTATGCGATCTCCCAACCCTTCCGATACGTCTCCTTCAGATATTTCTCCGCGTCCGCATGATTCGTCGCCTTCATCGCCGGGCCATCCCACTGGAGCAATTTCTTTGATCGCAGCGCCACATTCCCCAGCAGCACGATCTCCGTGAGCCTCGCTGAATAGCCAAAATTCCCGCTGGGCATATCGCCACCCTTGCACGCGTTGATCCAGTCCGTGTGGTGGCCCTTGCTGCGGACGATCGTCTTCTGGGGCCGCTTGTATTCGCGATGCCGCTCCAATGGCAGCAGCCGCGGCATGCCGCCCCAGCCGGCGGCGGTGATCACACCCTTCTCGCCAATGAAGATAATTCCGTTGCCGCCATCGCCCAGGCGCTGTTTCGCGTCGTTGGGATCGATTCCCTCCGGAGTGGATGGCCGCAGCCCGCCGTCATACCACTTTACGGTCACCGGCGGCATATTCTCCCGAGGCCCAAATCGATAGGTGAAAAGCGACCCCGGCGACACCGTTTCTGAATCGATCTGCGTGCTCGTCGCCTCGATGGTCAGCGGATGTTCCAACTTCAGCGCCCACACGGCCGCATCGAGATTGTGACAGGCCATGTCCCCGATCGCCCCCGTGCCAAACGCCCACCAGCCGCGCCAATTGTAAGGCGCATAGGCCGGGTTATACGGCCGCTCCTCGCGCGGCCCCAGCCACTTGTTCCAGTTAAATCCCGCCGGCACCGGCGGTGATTCGGTCGGCCGGCCTTTGCCCTTTGACCAGCCGCCCGTATCGCTCCACGCATGCACCTCGCGCACCGCCCCGATCGCTCCATCCCAGATCCATTCGCAGGTCTGGCGAATCCCCTCGCCCGAATGCCCAAAGTTGCCCATCTGCGTCGCCACCCCCGTCTCCCTGGCCACCTTCGCCACCTCGCGCGCCTCCCACACGTTGTGCGTCAGCGGTTTCTCGCAGTATATGTGCTTGCCCATCCGCATCGACGTGATCGACACCAGCGCGTGCAGATGGTCCGGCGTCGCGCACAGCACCGCGTCGATCGCCTTCTCCTTGTCCAGCATCTCGCGGAAATCCTCATACTCCGCGCACTTGAAATCCTTGTTCTTCTCGCGGTAATGCTTCTCCGCCTCCTCGATCACCGTCTTGCGCCCGCCCTTCCCCTTGTAATAAAACGGCTCCAGGTCTGTCACCTCCGCCACATCGCACACCGCCATCACCTGCGCATCGGCCTCCCCAAACAGCGCCCGCGCATTGGTCCTTCCCTGACCGCCCGCCCCGATGATCGCCACATTCACCTTCTCGCTGGGCGGCACGAAATTGGCCCCACCCAGCACGTACCGCGGCACAATCGTAAACGCCGCCGCCGTGGCCGCCGCACCCAAAAACTGCCGACGAGAAAGCTCCGCTTTGCGCTGTTTCTTTTTCATGTTTCCTCTCACGCCTCTAAAAACTTGAAATGGTGGACGAACGAACAACCCGCCGGACCTCGCCCAGCCCGGCCTGCGAATAATACTCGAATATTTATAAACCCGTTGCCCCCGCAAGCCAATTCCCCCCATTTTCGGCCCCATCACGCCGCCGGCGGCGCATCGGCAGGATCGTGCCGATACATCAAAATCACCACAAACTCCATGGTAATCATCCCCTCCTTGACCATCTTCTCCAGGTGCGGCAAAAGCAACTTGACCTTCGCCTCCGTATCCACAATCTCGATCACCATCGGCAAATCTCCCGACATCTCCAGCAGTCCGGCCTTGTGTACCACGCTGTTGGCCCCAAAACCTTCAATCCCCCGCAGCACCGTCGCACCCCCAAGACCAATCTCCCTCGCCTTTTGAATGATCGCCTCATGCAGCGGCCGCGATTCAAACCGATCCGACTCGCCAATGAACACCCGCAGCAAAACACCTTCTTCATTGATCGTCATACGACCTCCGACCGCAATTTCCGGCATTGTCGAAAGCGGCGCAAGCGCCCCGCCCAGTTCCAACTTCCCACTCTCCCCCTCCCGCCGCTGCCGATACATCATCACATTCGCCCGCTCCAGCGTCGCCTGCCCATGAATCATGAGATTCGCCAATCGCCGCTGGATAAACTGCACGATCCGATCAGCGCCATCCACGATCTCCACGATGATCGGCACATGCTCCACAACCTTCCAATGCGAACCCTGGGCAATTCCCTGTGATCCAAACCCCACGATTCCTTTCAGCACCGTCGCTCCCGCCATCCCATCTTCCCGCGCTGCCTTCACAATTCGCTCATAAGTCGGCGTGTGCGGCGTTCGGTCCGCGCTCTGGAGATAAATCCGCAACAAAATCTGCTCGCCAATTAAACTCATCGCTCACCCAGCCAAATCCCAAATCGCACCGCGATCAACCCCAAAACCAGGCTCCCGATCAGATTTCCCAACGCTTTGATGCTCGACCCACTCTCCAGCAGCGCATTCGACTCATGCATGAACGTGGAAAACGTCGTATATGCCCCAACAAATCCCACCGCCACCGCTGTCCGCACCGTCTCCCCAATCCCAACACGATCCCGCGCGAACGTCAAAAACCACCCCAGAAACAAACTGCCGCTGATATTAATGATGAACGTCCCCACCGGAAACGACGTCCCAAACACCGCCCCGCAGGCCGAGCCGACAAAAAGCCGAAACACCGCCCCCACCGCCCCCGCTCCGGCCACCGACAGATACTGCACCAGCACCTTCATAACTCTCCTTCGCTCATTTCAGATCCAGCCGCATTTCCTTGTCGCCGACTTTAAACCCTTCCTTCTCATATATCGCCCGCCCCGCCGGCAGCGCATGCAGGGCCACCCGCGTGCAATCCTTCTGCCGCGCCAGCTTCAGAAGCTGTCGAAAAATAATCGTCGCGATCCCCCGGCCCCGCCAGGCCGGCCGCGTGTACATGTTCATGATGTACGCCTCGCGCCCGTTGGGAATCATGATCCCCGGCGGATGCTCGTGTACCACCAGCCCGCTGCTGGCGATCACCTCATCGCCAACCACGGCCAGAATCGCGCAAAAATGCCCGCTCTGGGTTTTCTCGCTGAACCAGTTTCTTAGTCGTGAAAGAAGAGAAGTGTCCGATGCCTCGGCATCGGCGATTTCCAGCAAAAACTCCCGCCGCAAAACCGCCAGCGCCTCGACATCACCAATATCCGCCGCCCGATAGGTAACCCGAAGATCGTTCCCGCTCATGCATCCGATTCTATCTCATCCGGCACGCCATGGGCGCGTAGAACATCCTGCACCGCATCGCTTCCCCCCCAGATCTTCGGCGGCAATGCCGCCCCCGCTTTGATCAACATCTCCACCAGCGCTGCATACTGCCCATGGAGGATCTCTTCCGCCAATCGCGTCCCCGTCCCGCCCTCCGGGTCCTGGCAATTGCACGAACCATGAATCGCCGTCGTCAGCGCCTCCACCCCATAGATATTCTTTTGTGTCAGACTCGCCCCCTTCTCCACCAGCAACCGCGCCGCCTCCAACTGGCCGCGCCACACCGCCCAGTGCAGCGCC
>JBGPEF010000283.1:0-7340 GCA_041482675.1 Tepidisphaeraceae bacterium
ACCGGACCGGCCGGATTATAGATGCACCCCCCACCCCGTCAATTCACGCCGCTCCTCTTTGTAGTGCAGGCTTTCAGCCTGCATCTTCCTGGATAACTCGCAAATTCCAAACGCCTCCCGTATCTTCACGCATCCCATGCGCGACGCCGCCTACCAACAATGCATCTCCCCCTCCTGCGGCGCGAAATTTCCCGTCGATGACATCCGCGTCTCCTGCGTCCAGTGCGGCTCCCTCCTCGACATCAAATACGACTGGGACCGCCTCCCCATCTTCAAATCCCTCAGTGCCTTCGAGCATCGCTGGTCCACCAAGGGCACCGGCATCGAAGGCCAGCTCGACTTCTCCGGCGTCTGGCGGTTTCGAGAATTACTTCCGTTCTACAGAGATGAGGATCAAATCGTCACCATCGGCGAAGGCCGAACCGTCCTCCAGCGCGCCGACCTCCTCGCCCGCCAGCTCAACATGAAGCCGGGCACCGTCCTCCTCCAATACGAAGGCCTCAATCCCAGCGGCTCCTTCAAAGACAACGGCATGTCCGCCGCCTTCACCCACGCCAGGATGGTCGGCGCAAAGCGCGTCGCCTGCGCCTCCACCGGCAACACCAGCGCCTCCCTCGCCATGTTCGCCAGCCTCGCGGAAATGCAAGGAGTCGTCTTCATCGGCTCCGGCAAAATATCCTTCGGAAAACTCTCCCAGGCCCTCGATTACGGCGCACTCACCCTGCAAATCAACGGCGACTTTGACGCCTGCCTCCGCCGCATCCGCCAGGTCGCCACCGACCCGCGCATGGGCATCTACCTGATGAATTCCGTCAATCCCTTCCGGCTCGAAGGCCAGAAATCGATCATGTACCGCATCCTCGAGGCCCTCGACTGGCAATCCCCCGACTGGGTCATCGTCCCCGGCGGCAATCTCGGCAACTGCTCCGCCTTCGGCAAGGCCTTCATGGAACTGAAAGAACTGGGCCTGGTCAAAAAAATCCCCCGCCTCGCGGTGATCAATGCAAGCGGCGCAAATACCCTCAACGAGCTCTTCACCCGCCGCAACATGCGCTGGAACGGCGGCAACTACGACCCCCTCCCCATGCAGCACCTCTACGCCGCCATGGATGAGGCCGATTATCACCCCCACACCGTCGCCAGCGCCATCGAAATCTCCCGCCCCGTCAATCTCCCCAAGGCGCTTCGCGCCCTCGAGGTGATGAACGGCGTCGTCCGTGAAGTCAGCGATGAGGAAATCCTCGAACACCGCGCCATGGTTGCCCGCTTCGGCTTCGGCTGCGAGCCCGCCAGCGCTGCCAGCGTCGCCGGCCTTCACAAATTGATCGAAGAAAAGGTGATCGGCCCCGAAGAGCAGGTCGTCTGCATCCTCACCGGCCACGAGCTCAAAGACCCCAACGTCACCGTCAAATATCACACTGGCATCGACATGAAATCCGTCCAGGACCTCGCCCCCCGCACCCAACCCCACGGCCGCCTCGTCAACGCCCCCATCCCGGTCGATGACGACCTGGATTCAATCATCAAAATACTCGGCATCAAGTCGTAGGGTGGGCACTGCCCACCATTCTTTGAAACGGCAAGAACATGGCTTCCAACTCAATCGACATCGCAATCACCGGCGCGGCCGGCCGAATGGGCCAGCGCCTCGTCGCCCTCGCCAAACTCGACGGCGGCTTCAACATCGTCGGCGCTATCGAGCGCCCCGATCACGCCGCCCAGGGCCACGACGCCGGCGAAGTCTGCGGCATTGGTCCCATCGGCACGCCCATCACCTTCGACCTCAAGCGCACCCCCAAAGTCCTCATCGATTTCACCGTCCCCGCCTCCACTCGCCACTGGCTCAAAACCTGCCGCGATCGCGGCATCTCCATGCTCATCGGCACCACTGGCCTCCAGAATCCCGATCACGCCGCCATCGAACAAGCCTCGGTGGATATCCCCATCCTCCAATCGCCCAACATGGCCCTGGGAGTTTTCGTCCTCTTCAAGCTCGCCGCCGAGGCCGCCAAACTGCTCGGCGATGACTACGACATCGAAATCCAGGAAACCCACCACCGCTTCAAAAAAGATGCCCCCTCCGGCACCGCCCTCGAACTGGCCGACTCCATCCTCAAAGCCACCAACAAAAAGCGCGACAGCCTCGCCTTCGGCCGCCATGGCGATGAAACCACCCGCAAGCGCGGGGAGGTTGGCATGCATTCACTTCGTCTGGGGGATGAGGTAGGGAAACACAGCGTCTTCTTCGCGGCCCTCGGCGAGCGCCTCGAGCTGACCCACAATGCCACCAACCGTGACACCTTCGTCCACGGCGCACTCCGCGCAGCCAAATGGCTGGCAACGCAGCGCGCCGGCCGTTACACCGTCGCCAACGTGCTTGGAATCTGATCGGGGAGCCTCTCCTCCAATCCCTTGAGGCTCACCATCACAGAAAGAGGAACTTCACCGTCAGCACCGCCGCGCCATACATCAATGTCAGCACGGTCAGCCCGATGTAAAAGAACCACCTGCTGTTTCTCCCGACTTGCGCATCCATGACTCTAGCTCCTGGTCCGATAATCCATCGCTGTGGATGGAGCCGAACCCTCTCACCATTACGGGTTCCTGCGGCCACCAAATATGCCGTGGTTTGCCCTGAGTTTCGGCCGACCCAAACCGGGCTGATCCATCATCCGATCTGATTCAACCGTAACACGCATAACAATAGCACCTGTCAGCATGGAAAGCAAAATCGGAACCAACCGGCCACAACCGGGCACACTTCGATTCCACTCCAGTAGAGCCCGCCTGAACCCGAGCCAAATGTTCGCAGCGCTCTCACACAACCGGACAGTCGCGACCCAGGCGCTTTGGGCAAACTTTTCCGCCTGGCTCGCCACCCGCTCTCTCTTGTCAACAGCACTCAACCCGTGTAATTAACTGCTCATCTAACCGGAGAAGAACCATGTCCACCGCTCTGCGACTCTTCGCAACACTCTCATTGCTGGCCGTCTGCTCGCTCGCCTGCAAGTCAGCCAACGAGTCCGATAGTCCCTCGTCCGAAAAACCCAAGGCCAAGGCCTCCAAAGAATCGGCCAGGGATTCCAAAGAGCTTGTCAGCGACCCAAAACCCTCCGGCGTCGCCGTGAAACCCAAAGTGAACAACGCCGCCATCGACAAGGCCGGCTTCCGCCTCTCCGTCCAGGCCTACACCTTCCGCGAGATGTCCCTCCTGGAAACCATCGATACACTCAAATTCCTCGGCGTTCACTACATCGAGCTTTACCCCGGCCAGAAATTCTCCAAGGATAATCCCAAGCCCGCCAACCATGACATGCCCCCCGAGATGCTCAGCGAGCTGCTCCAAAAGCTCCGCGACGCCGACGTCAAGGCCGTCAACTACGGCGTCGTCGGCCTGAGCAAAGATGAAGCCGCCAGCCGAAAAGTCTTCGACTGGGCCAAGAAGATGGGCCTGGAAACCATCGTCTCCGAGCCCACTCCCGACAAGGAAACCTTCGACGTCGTCGAGAAGCTCTGCGAGGAATTCCAGATCAACGTCGCCATCCACGACCATCCCTATCCCAGCACCTACTGGTATCCGCAGAAGGTCTTGGAGGTGACCAAGGGCCGCTCCAACCGCATCGGTTCCTGCTCCGACACCGGCCACTGGTACCGCTCCGGCTTCATCGTCACCGAGTGCATCGACAAGCTCAAAGGCCGCGTCATCTCCCTCCACCTCAAGGACCTCAACAAGGAGAAGGTGGATGTCCCCTGGGGCACGGGCATGATCCACGCCAAGGATGTCATGGCCACTTTGATGGCCCAAAAACCCGCCCACAAGCCCGTCTGGTCCATCGAATACGAATCCTCCCACGGCACCGAATTGGTCAACAACGTCGGCAAGTGCTGCGAAAATTTCGGCAAATTCTGCGATGAATTAACCCGGTAAGTCGGGCACTCCTGCCCGACTCTTTTTCATCCATATCGTGGCACGGGCGTCTCGCCCGTGCCTTCATTTTTCCATGCGCTTCAAATCCGTATTCGCCGGCCCATTTCACCACCTTCATACGGATCAAACCGCGACCCATGACACGGACAATCCCACGTCCCCTCCCCCGAATTCCAATGCACGATACACCCCACGTGCATGCATACCGCAAGACCCCAACCCCGATTTTTTGTACACTTCCCCCGACTCAATCCCAGGAGAACCATGCACGCTCGAGCCCCTCTGTCCGCCCTGCTTCTTTTACTCTTCACCCTCCCCGCAGCGGCCGTCCCACCGGCCGACCGCGACACTCTCCCCCTCTGGCCCGGCGCCGCCCCCGGCGCACTCGGCGACAAACCCGAAGACACCCCCGTCGTTCAGGTCTTCCTCCCACAGCAATCCACTGGCGCATCCATCGTCGTCTGCCCCGGCGGCGGCTACGGCGGCCTGGCCAATCACGAAGGCCCGAAAGTCGGCGAATGGCTCTCCTCCAAGGGCATCACCGCCTTCGTTCTCCGCTATCGCCTCGGCCCCAGATATCACCACCCCGTCGAGCTCGGCGACGCCCAACGCGCCATCCGCCTCGTCCGCGCCAACGCCGCCGAATGGAAGCTCGATCCCAACCACATCGGCATCCTCGGCTTCTCCGCCGGCGGCCATCTGGCCAGCTCGGCCGCCACCCACTTCGACGCCGGCTCCCCCAATTCCGACGACCCCATCGAACGTGCCTCCTCCCGCCCCGACTTCCAAATCCTCATCTACCCCGTCATCACCATGGGCCCCGGCGGCCACGACGGCTCAAAAAGGAATTTGCTCGGCCCCAACCCCGACCCAAAGCTCGTCGAGCTCCTCAGCAACGAAAAACAAATCACCAAAAACACTCCCCCCGCCTTCCTCGTCCACACCGTCGAAGACACCGCCGTCCCCGTCTCCAACTCCGACAACTACGCCGCAGCTTTAAAGGCCGCCGGCGTCCCCTATGAATACATCCGTCCCGAAAAAGGCAAACACGGCTTCGGCATGCGCGACGACTGGACCGAGCCCTGCATCGTCTGGCTCAGGAAGCTCAAGTTCATCCCGTAACACGGGCGTCCCGCCCGAGCTGCGCTTTCCGATACGGGCGAGACGCCCGTGCTACGGCTGCACCACCGTATTATCGATCAACCTCGTATTCCCCACCCGCGCCGCGATCGCCAACAGCGTCGGCCCGCTCACCTCCATCACGTTCTTAAACGTTACCGGGTCCACCGCCGCGACATAGTCGATCAACAGATGCGGCTCCAGCAGAATCTTCTGCATCGTCGTGATCAGCCGGTTGGTCTGTATATATCCGGATCGAATCTGCTCCTCCGCCGCCCGCAGCGCCTTGTTGATCGACAGCGCCCGCTGCCTCTCCTCCGGCGATAAATATTGATTCCGGCTCGACAGCGCCATCCCATCCGGATCGCGCACCGTCGGACACGGCACAATCCTGATCGGCCAGTCCAACCCCTCCACCAGCGCTGTGATCACCCGAAGCTGCTGATAATCCTTCTGCCCAAAACACGCCGCATCCGGCGTCAAAATGTTGAACAGCTTCGCCACCACCTGGCAAACCCCCTTGAAATGCCCCGGCCGCTTCTGCCCCTCCAGCACCGATGTCAGCGAGGGCATGTCGATGAACACATCCGCCTCACCCTCCCGATAGATCTCCTCCGTCGCCGGCTTGAACACCAGATCGACTCCCGCCCGCTCACACTTCTCCAGGTCCGCCTCAATCGGCCGCGGATACTTCGTAAAATCCTCCTTCGGCCCAAACTGCGTCGGATTCACAAAAATGCTCACCGCCACGGTCCCCGCGTGCTTCCGCGCAATCGACATCAGCGACATATGCCCCGCATGCAGCGCCCCCATCGTCGGCACCAATGCCAGCTCATCGATCTTGGCTCGAACTTTACGCGCCTCGGCAATTGTTGTGATGACTTTCATGCAAATCCATTCGCGTTTACGCCGGCTCCGCCTGCCCAAGGACG
Organism: Tepidisphaeraceae bacterium; assembly: GCA_041482675.1. Lineage (GTDB taxonomy): Bacteria > Planctomycetota > Phycisphaerae > Tepidisphaerales > Tepidisphaeraceae > JBGPEF01. Next base: position 5,980 of record JBGPEF010000283.1, read on the forward strand.
CCCCCAATCAAGTCTTCAAACGTGAACAATCCATTGAACGAGGCTGGTGAATTGCCGGGAGACGCTCGGAGAAATCCCGCATCGACCAGGGCAAACACAATTGCTCCCACATCTTCGCTGGTACGCACGTTCCACTGTTCCAGAGCCTTCCGGGCATCATGAGGACTGTTGAAGTAAACGTTCGCATACTCACCCACTGCGGTGCAAATGTCGGCGGCCATGGCATGATAGCCGTTGCCATCTTCAGGATCCGGCCTGGTGAAAGAGATGGCCTCCATCACAAAAAAGAAGCCATTCGCATCAATACCAGCCCGCCGTGCGATTTCAGACAGCCAGTCGCGAAAAATACCGTGAGCCACCTGACGAAATCCCGGATACATCCCCCGCCGCGCCGCGTTCCAGGTACGCCTGACCGTTTCCCCGCACTCTGGACAGTTGGTTTCCAGCGGCAAGCCGCGCAGGTTGTAACTGCACTTGATACAGAGCAGATCGCCGGTGAGAGTTCTGGCCATTCCCCCTCCTTCAATTGATTCACTTCATCGCCGACCGCTGATGCGTCAGATTATCCAGAATCATCGACACCGGAATCTCCAGCGTCGGATGCACCACGCCGGGCGCAATCTCCGCCAGCGGCTGAATCACAAACTTTCTCTCGTGCATCAGCGGATGCGGCACGATCAGTGCGTCATCCGAGATGATCTGGTCCCCAAACAGCAGCAAATCCAGGTCGATCGCCCGCGGCTCCCATTTCTTCTCGCGCGCCCGGCCCATTTCCCGCTCGATCTCCAGCAGCCGCTTCATCAGCGCATGAGGCGAAAGACTGGTCGTCAGCTCCACCGCCGCATTCATGAAATCCGGCGAATCCTCCGGCCCGCCCACCGCCGGGTTCTCCATGAACGAGGAAATCCGCCGCACATTCACCCCCGGCGTCTCCACCAGCATCGCCAGCGCCTTCTTCAGGTTGGCCTCGCGATCTCCCAGGTTCGAGCCCAGCGCCACGTACACGGCGTCATTATGGTTTCTCATAGTCACTTTGGTTCTCATTCGGTCGGCCCGGCAAATTCTCACCGAACCCTAAAACCCCGAACCCTGAACCCTCCTCAAATTAAAACTCAAACCGGCTCGTCTCCAGCCGCTTTGAAATCTCCCCCAGCACCCGCTGCTCATCGGCCGAATCTTTGGCCGCAAACGTGACGCTGAAGCGCACATACGCCCCCGCGTCATCCCACGGAACCGTGCTGATCAGCTTCTCGCCGATCATCCATTGGCTGAAGGCTTCCGCATTTTCAAAAGCAATCCGCTGCCCATTCTTCCCCGTCGCCGATTTTGCCGAGCGAACATACAGGAAAAATGAACCCTTC
>JBGPEF010000284.1:0-7328 GCA_041482675.1 Tepidisphaeraceae bacterium
CGCCTCCGCGTCCTCAAACCGCAAATCCTCGTCATTTTTCAATCTCCCGACCGCATTTCCCCCGGCGTCAAGGAGCGCGCGGCAAAATTGAACATCAAGCTCGTCAATGTCCGCATCGAAACCCTCTCCGACCTCTTCATCGAGCTCAAAAAGCTTGGCGAAATCCTCAACGAGCCGGAAAAGGCCACCGCTGCCGCCAAAAAGCTCGACACTCAGCTCCAATCCATGCGCCAGCGCCTCCGCAATCTCGCGCCAGTCCGCACCCTCATCATCCGCGATGAAACTGCCACCGGAACCGTCGGCCGCGGCACATTCCTCAACGACATCCTCGAGCTTGCCGGCGGCCAAAATGTGATCGAAGACACCGGCTGGCCAACCATCGACCGCGAGCGCCTCGCCGCGCTCAATCCCGATGCCATCATCGTCCTTCTCAGCAACGTCCCGCCACACGTCGAAAAACAGGCCGCCGCCGTCTGGCAGCGCATGCCCAATCTCACCGCCGTCAAAAACAACCGCGTCAAAATCATTAATGTCTGGTACGCCCAGCAGCCCGGCCTCCACCTTGGCGACCTTGCCGACCAGTTCGCCGCCTTTCTTCATCCCGAAAAATGAGTAGGGTGGGCAGTGCCCACCGCATTTTTGGGGGCAGAAGATTGCAACAGTGAAACGCTGGAGCCTCTCTCAACTCCTCCTCACCTTCGCCATCGGCGCATTCATCTGGCTCATCGCCGCCGGCCTCAGCGTCCTGGTCGGCTCCACTGGCACAGGCTGGCCCACCCGCGAACTCCTTGTACAAGAGCGCCTGCCCCGCGTGCTGCTCGCCTCTCTCGTCGGCGCAGCATTGGCCGCCGCCGGCACGGTCTATCAGGCCATCCTCCGCAATCCCCTGGCCGATCCCTATCTGCTTGGCGTCTCCACTGGCTCGGCCCTCTTCTCCTATTTCTGGCGGCTTCCCGCGGCCGCGGTTGTCACCACATCGCTCTTCGCTTCTCCCATCACCCAGCAAGCCTTCGCCTTCATCGGCGGCCTGGTTTCCATCGCCGTCGTCTTCTTCCTGGCCGCCCGCCGCGGCCGGCTCGAACCGCTCACGCTCCTTCTCACCGGCGTCATCGTCAACATCATCAACGCCGCGCTCTTCCTTCTCATCAACGAGCTCTATCGCGACCAATCCACGCAAGCCGCTTTCCTGGTAGGGGGGCTGCAATCTCCCAGCAGCTTCCAACTTCAAATCGTCGCCTACACCTGCGCCCTTTGCTTCTTCCTCCTTCTGCTTCTGACGCCAAATCTCAACGTCGCCCTCCTCAGCGAGGACGAAGCCCAATCGCTCGGCCTGAATATTCACCGCCTGCGCTGGATCGCTCTCATCCTCGCCTCCCTGATGACCGCCTCCGTCGTCGCCATCAGCGGCCCCATCGGCTTTGTCGGCCTCCTCTGCCCCCACGTGGCCCGCATCATCTCCGGCAACGACCAGCGCAAACTCTTCCCCCTCGCCACCGCCTCCGGCGCAGCCCTCCTCGCCCTCGCCGACGCCGCGTCGCGACTGCTCTCCCAATCCCAATTCACCGGCTTCCTCCTCCCCGTCGGCATCCTCACCGCGTTGCTCGGCGGACCCTTCTTCCTCCTCCTCCTCTGGCGCACCCGCCGCCGAAACGAGGTGATGGTATGAGCGACCCCACTCTCCTCGTCAAAAACCTCTCCTTCTCTTACTCCCCCGACAAACCCACTCTCCGCGACATCTCCTTCTCTCTGGAATCAGGCCAGATCCTCGCCATCCTCGGCCCCAATGGCTCCGGCAAATCCACGCTCATCAAAGCTCTCCTCGGCCACGTCCGCGCAACCGGCTCCATTTCCTGGCAATCCCGCCCGCTCCACGATTGGTCCCGCAAAAAACTCGCCCGCCGCATCGCCTACCTCCCCCAATCCCCAACCCACGACCCCGCCCACACCGTCCGCGACCACCTCCGCCTCGGCCGGGCTCCGTATCTGAAAATCCTCGGCCTCGAATCCGATCACGACATCGAGGTCATCCAGAAAACCGCCAAGCTCCTCCACCTCTCCGATCTCCTCCATCGCCCCATCGATCATCTCTCCGGCGGCCAGCGCCAGCGCGTCTTCCTCGCCCGCTGTCTCATCCAGGAACCCCGCGTTCTGCTCCTCGACGAACCCAACACCTTCCTCGACCTTCAACACCAGGTTGAGTTGCTAAAACTGCTCCGCCAATTCACCAAAGATCAGCAACTGGCCGTCATCCTCGCGTCTCATGACCTCAATCTGGGCGCTGCCTTCGCCGACCAGCTCATCCTCCTCCATAACGGCGCCATCGCCAAAACCGGCTCGCCGTCGCGGGTGCTCTGGCCCGAAACCCTCGCCCCCATCTACAACCTCCCCCTCATCCGCCTCGACGCCCCCTCCGGGCCGGTCATCTTTCCGAAACTTTGAAAGCCATCTTCATCTGCTTCACCACAGCACTTTTCATCGCTTCCATCGATGGCGCCTTCTTCAAGACCTTTTCCAACGATGTCACCCCCCGCCCGGATAACCCGCACGGCACAATCAAATCGAAATATTTCAGATCGGTCGTCACATTAATCGCCACCCCATGCAGCGACACCCCACGCTTGATCCTCACCCCCAGCGCACAAATCTTCTTTCCATCCACCCAAACCCCAATCGCCTCCCGATCCTTCCCCGCCGCAACCCCCAATTCTCCCAGGGCCGCGATAACCACCTCCTCCAGCCTCCTCACATACCCCCCAACACTCAACCCATGCTCATTCAATCTCACAATCGGATAAACCACCAACTGTCCCGGCCCATGAAAAGTGATGTCCCCGCCGCGATCCGACTCTACAACCTCCACTCCCATTTCCTTCAACCGCTCCTCGGACGCCACCAAATTCTTCGCCGCCAGTTCTGCTCTCCGGCCGAAGGTAATCACCGGCCGATGCTCCACCAGCAGCAACCGCTCTTCCCCACCTCCAACCACCTCCTCATGCAGCAGTTCCTGCCGCCCCCACGCCTCGCGATACCCCATCAATTTCAGATCCTCAACGATCATCGGTTACCTTCATCCCTCTCACGTCGGGAACCTCATTAAACATGGCTGATCTCGACGACATCCCCCTCCTTCGCCGCTTCGCCGAGACGCGCGACCAGGATTCCTTCACCCAACTCGTCTCCCGCCACATCAACCTCGTCTATTCCGCCGCCCTGCGTCAGGTCCGCGATCCGCACATGGCCGAAGATGTCTGCCAAACCGTCTTCATCATTTTAGCCCGCAAGGCGGCCGCACTCGCCAGGAGCCAGACCATTCTCTCCGCCTGGCTCCTGCTCGTCAGGGGCCCCAACCGCCGTGTACTGCGGTTGGGGACCCCACCCGTTTCTCGGCCATGGATGCACTCAAAATCGCCGCCCGCCGCCGCCATCACGAACAACAAGCCGCGGAATTGAACACAATGCTTAAGCAATTTCAGCAAAATCAAGCCGATCCCCTCTGGCCGCAAGTTGAGCCCCATTTGGACCACGCCCTCGCCTCCCTTCGCGAAGCCGACCGCCAGGCCATCGCCCTGCGCTACTTCGAAGACCGCTCCATGCGCCAGGTTGGCGACGCTCTGGGCATCAGCGAAGACGCCGCCAAACAGCGCGTCTTCCGCGCCGTCGAGAAACTCCGTTCCATCCTCAGTGCTAAGGGCGCATCCATCCCCGCCGCCGCCCTCACCACCGCCATCGCCGCCCACGCCATCCACACCGCTCCCCCCGCCCTCGCCGCCACCGTCACCGCCTCCGCTCTCTCAACTTCATCCGCAACAACACTCACCGTCATAAAAGGAGTCCTCAAACTCATGCTCTACGCCAAACTCAAAAACTCCGCCATCGCCATCGTCGTGATTCTTCTTCTGGCCGGCTCCACCGCCATCGTGCTCAACAAAATGAGCATCACCGAATCCCCCAAAACAACTACCGTCCCAGTCATCCCCGTCACCGCTCCGACTCCACCGGCCGATTGGCGCACCCGTTTCGATCAGGTTTACGCACTCGCCCCCGGCCAGGTTATCAAGCTCGTCGCGCCGCCCTATATCCCCGAGCGCGTTTATGCCCTCGACCAATCCGATCCCCAGCGCAACCTGACGGACCGCAGCAGAGGACTCTACATTTTCCAATGGGATGGCACCAACGCCTTCTGGAACCGCTGGACTCTCTCCAATCCCACCATCTCCACAATCATTCGCTTCGTCGCCAAAGTCCCCCGTTATCACTTCCAGATGGATGACATCGATGCCATGCGGCAAATTCCCGGCGATTGGGTCATCGATCCCAATGCGACGCCCGATCAAATGATGCCCGCGCTTGCCGAAATCATCCGCCAGCGCACCGGCTGGGCCGTCAAATTCGAGAAACAGCAGGTCGAGCGAGAGCTGTTCATCGCCACCGGCAGCTACGCGCCGCGGAAGGATGTTCCCCCCGACGACCGCTTCGTGCACATTTATCTCGATCAGAAGAAAGAAGCCCGGGGCGCCAACGCCGGCACTGTCCACGAATTTCTCATCTCCGTCGGCGAAATCATGAACCACGAAATCATCGACGAAACCAAGACACCCAAAGAATCCATCTTCTGGCGCAACTACCTCCCCGGCGAGATCTCCGACAAATTCGCCGACCGCCTCCTGGACAACATCACCGACGAGACCGCCCTCGACTTCCACCGCGAAAAACGCCAGACCATCCTCTGGACCATGGTCCCCGAATAATCACGTTTAACCAGAAACGAGAGTGCCATGCCCACGTACTCGTGGGCATGTCTTACATCCACCACTCCAACTTGATCTCCGGAAACACCGAATCATGCGATCCAATCCGCGCAACTCAATCCCCGTAACGGTGTCAGACTGTTAGAATGCCGTGGGCGAGTCCCCAATGCGAACACGCACTCTCCTACACATCGCCACTTGGCTGTTCTTTGGAGGCTGTGCTCTTTTCTTCGCCACCGGTCATCTGTACGCCCACTACCTCGCTGCGCGATACGAACGCGACGGTTTCAAACACACCGACGCACGAATGGCGTCGATTTGGTTGTTGGTAGGTGCCATTAGTCTCACTGCGGTGGTTCTCGTGGACATGTTGTCCTACGTCAGATCGCGACGGAAAGAACGTGTTGGTTTCCCCGTGCACAACGTCGAAGAGCCGCGACCAACACCGAGGGAAGCTGGCCCTACATCCACCACTCCAACTTAATCTCCGGAAACACCGAATCGTGCGAATCCATTTCGCGCAACTCAATTTCGCGTAATGGCGACAACGCAATCCCCGCGGCAATCTCCTCCGCCATCAACGTCGCCCGATCAAACTGCGTCGCATGCCCCCCAAACCGCTGAATCCCGTAATCCACCGCCCCATGCGAATCGATCACAAACGGCCAATCGCTCGCCTGGAGCAACAGCAACTCCCTCCCCGCCCGCTCCATCATCTGCTTGATTTTCGGATTCGTCTTCCACGGCAATTCATGCAGCAACTTCAGCATCCGATTCTCCGCCCGATACTCAATCTCCCACATCCACCGCGTTCGCTCATTGATCCAGACACTATGGTCCCCATTTTTCCCCCATGATCCCTCAGGCAATCGCATCGCCTTGTCCGGCGGATGGTGATACAGCGCCTCCTCCGCCGTCATCAGCTTCACATCCCCCGCATTTGCCAGGCTCAAAATCACATCCCGCAGAAACTGCGGTCCCTCAAACCACCAGTGCCCAAACAATTCCGCATCAAATGACGCCACGCACGTCCCCTGCCGGTTGGTGGCAAACTGATATTCCCCGAGGACGTGCCTCACCACATTGCAAAAGTGCTGCGCATGCTCATAAACCCGCCCGGCAATGTCATCCGGATAATACGGATGCTTCCCGCCCAGATCGGTCTTGTTGTCGGTCACCTTCCAGTATCTCAGCCCCCGCTCATTGTGCTTCTTGTGAAATTCCAGATACTGCCCCGCCCCCGGATATCCAATCGATCCGCTCCAAACCTGCTCGCTGACCCGCGGATGCCGCGCATACGCAAAAACCTTCGGCGGCTCCGGCCACGAAACAACGCCCACCGGCTCCAGCGGATGCCTCCATCCGCGCTTCTGGTCCCAGTGCAATTGCGCCTGATCCACCGGCCGAAAATGTCCCCCCTCGACAATCCCCATCGGCTCCCCCTTGGTGATCAAATGCGTATCCACAAAAAAATGCGTCACCCCCGCATTGGCGATGAATAATTCAATCCCCGGCCGCGACCGTGGATTGTCATACAGCACACTCGGCATCCAATGATCCCACTGCGGCCGATACGCACACTCCGGCAGCCACATCCCCCGCGGCTTGAATCCCAATCTCTTCTCGGATGTGTAAACCCCCGCCGACATCTGCGCGGCGATCGTCTGATCATTCAGCAGCAGCGGCATATAGGCATGCGTCGCATTGCTGGTCAGAATCTGAATATGCCCCTCGCGCACCCGTTTGGCATATTCCCCCGGAATATCCCGCCCAATCTGCTCGAATCGATCCAGCCATTTCTGATACCACTCCGCCCACCGCGTGGCCAGATACGCGAAGTGCCCGTTGTTCTCCTTCTCAAACCCCTTCCGATCCTCCACCGCCCGATCGCGCCGCTCTTTCAAGTAGGTGACCAATCCGGTTTTGAATCTCTCATGCGCCAATTGCTCAAGCAAAACCGGCGTCAATCCAATCGTGATCGCCGGCCGCGCCTTCAGCAGCGCTGCCTCGCCGATCATGTCCAGAATCGGCAGATAAGTCTCCGCGGCCGCCTCATACAGCCACGCCTCCCCATGCGGATACGACCCATGGTGCAACACATACGGCAGATGCCCATGCAGCACAATGCAAAGTGTTCCCAGGCTCATCGCGCCGCATCCTAACGGCTAGGCCAGTGGAAGACTATTGATTCCGAAGCCCGATAATCCTGCTCCGAAGCTCCTCCGTGATCCTTCCGTAGGCCCGCTTCTTCATCTCCCTCCCCTCTCCCTGCAAAAAATGACCCGGCTCAACCGGCCTTCCAAATGACACTCTGATTTCCCCCGCCCCCGGCATCACCCGATGCGGCGGCATCACCTCATACGCCCCCTCAATACACACTGGCACAATCGGCACCCCATTTCTCACCGCCAGCATCGCCGCTCCCGGCTTGAACTCAACCAACTCCCCATCCAGCGATCTCCTTCCCTCCGGAAACAAAATAATCGGCCGCCCTTCCCCCACCACCGCATCCAGCATCCGGAATCCGGCTGCAAATTCGCCTTTTCTCTCCAGAGAAACCGAATTCGTCGTCACCCGCGA
>JBGPEF010000285.1:0-7300 GCA_041482675.1 Tepidisphaeraceae bacterium
AGGAGAGGGGTAGCGCGGTCGTTGGCGTTGTCGATTCGGGAGAGGACGGCGGCGGCGGCGGATTCGGCGGCCTGGGATTCTCTTTGATCCTTGGTGGTGAGGAGGATGTCCAGGAGCGAGTTGAGCGAGTTGGGGCTGGCGATTGCGCCAAGGGCGTTGATGGATTCGACGCGGACGGAGGGGTCGGGGTCGGATTTGGCGAGATTTTCCAGGGTGGGGATGGCGCGCATCGCACGGCGCGCGGCCAGGCCGCGGACGACTTCGGCTTTTACCTTGGGATTGGACCGGGGGAGAAAGGCCATGAGGACGGCATCGACGTCGGTGCCGCGAATCTTGGCGATGCTTTCGCGGGCGGCGGCTTGTTCAGCGCCGGTCTTTTCGGCGGCGAGCTCGGCGAGCATCAGGGCGGTTGAGGCATCGCCGAGGGAGCCCAGGGCTTGCAAGGCGGCGACGCGAACGGCCGAATCGGGGCTCTGGATTGCGTTTTGTGCCTTGTCTTTGGCGCTGCCGATGCCGCGATCGGCCAGGGCGACAAGGAGTGCGGCCTGGGATGTGGGGGGAAGGCGATCGAAGCTGTCGAGGATTTTGGCGGCGACTTGCGGGCCGGCCTGGGCGGCGAGCTGGGCGGCGGTGAGCTGGATTTGGGGATCGTTGTTGGCCAGTGCATCGAGCAGCGCGGCGACGGCTTTTTCCTGAAGCGAACTGAGGGCTGCGCCGCGCAGGCCGGCGAGTTTTTGCTGTTTGGGGGCCTGGGACTCGTAGAGATTGAAATAGAAGTCGGCGGCCTCGGCTTGTTTTTCGCTTCGAGACAGACGTTCCATGCAGCGGAGATAGGCATCGAGCCCGGTGTTGCGGAGTTCCTTGCGCGTGTTGAGTTCTTCCAGTTTTTGCATGGCGGCCAGCGCGTCGGCGTTGGCGATTGATCCCAACGCGGCGAGGGCGGATGAGGCGACACGCGCATCGTCGTCGGCAACCCATCTGGCCAGTGACGTGACGGATTTGGCATCGCGGCGATAGCCCAGGGCGTTGATGACGGCGACGCGGGCCTGAGAGTCCTCGGCGTTTTCAAGAGCCTCACGGAGTTTTGCGCCGGCCTCTTCGCTGGGATTATTCGCCAGGGCCAGTAGCGCGTGCTGTCTGACCAGAGCATCCGGATCGCTCAGCAGGCCGGCCAGAACATCGACGACCTCCGCGCGACCGTTCTTTTCGATTTGCCGCAGGAGCCAGACGCGGCCCATTTTGGGCGTGTCTTTCCCCGCCGCTTTGGCCATTGCCTTGCAGATGGCAGCGCGGTCCTGATCAGCGCCGGGGCGGGAGGCTTGATTGCAGAGCATCTCCAGCATTGTCGCGGCCTCGCCGCGGGCGTAGTTGTCCTGGCCGCCGAGCTTCTGGGCCAGATCTTTGACGATGTCGGTGAAGTCCGTTTCCTGGGCGCGCCCCCCCACCGCCACCGTCAGAACGATCGCCAGAGCCGCGAGCATGATTTTTTTCATAGGCGCCTCGGTTTGAGGGGGTATCTTCCACTTTCCGGCTGCCCTCCGCCAGTGAGTTTGAGCCACACTGGTACGCCGGCCAATGATGTGGGTCGTCGACGCGAACGGAACAACACGGGCATCCGAGTTCTTTTGCTCGGAGCTGCCCATGCCACCCAGAAAGGCACTGGCAGACACGCTGCCAGTGGCACGAGGGTACGGCGTCGCGGCTAAGTTTTTGCGGATTTATGGAATCGGGGGGGGGTGTGGCGTCGTCTATTGATTTGGTGCAGAGCAAGCTTTGATTTTGGGCGCTGCGTGTTTTGGCGCTCGTGAATATGCTGACTATTACTCGGCAGGTGGGGAATTTTCCTATGAGGAGATAAAACATGTTCGGCCACAGCACAGCGGGTTCCTTTGCGCGCACGCTTGCGGTCTTCGAGGTGCTCGAGAGGCGGTATTGTTTTTCGGCGGCCGTTTCTGTGCAGGCGGGGATCTTCGCGGATCCGACGCCGTTTGAGGATAAGTTGTTGATCCAGGGGCTTAACACGAGCAACTTCATCTGGGGCGTCGATGCGGAGGATGGGAGCGGGTCGGGTTTGCGGTTCGATCCCGGTGAGTCGAACGTGGAGGCCAACCAATTGTTTGGCATCGGCAATCTGGTTTTCCACAACATCGGAACGATCGCCGGGGAGGCCGCCAGTGTGAATCTGCTGCTGAGCGTGCAGGTTGATGGGAAGGTGCAGACGATCACGGTGCCGCTGGGGATCGACAACACCATCAACACGGAGGATCCGGTGGAGAGCCGGGATTCGGTTTTCCTCGACGCGGGGCCGATTGTGGGGGAAGTATTTGCGGATTCGTCGGGGCAAAGGATGGCGTTGGTTATTCTGGGATTCCGCGCGGGAGGTTCGACGATTAGCGAGGAGTTTTTCAGCGATGAGGAATCGGAGGCGACGACGCAGGTCATGGCCGCACTCGTGCCGGAGGAGATGCTGAATTCGAGCTGGCTGCGATCCTCGGATGTGGCGGCGTGGCAGGCGGGGCAGGTTGATTCGGGTAATGATTCGGGGGGGGATGATTCGGATGATTCGGGCGATGATGTGTTCAATGACAATTCGGATGATGCGCTGGACCAGGCGGATATGGGGGATGAGGCTTGGGATATTGAGCTGGGGAATTGATCGGTAGAAGAGCCCCTCACCCTGGCCCTCTCCCCTGCGTACAGGGGAGAGGGGAGAACAAGAGTGGTTTCGGCGGCGGGCGGAAGGTGGGGGATCCTGTTACAACGGGCTCCGCTGCGGGCTGGTAATATCCTCAGCCCCCAAGACAAGGAGCCTTTATGGTTGGACGCGCGTGGTGTTTGCTGGCCGGCATTCTGCTGATTGCTCCGACGCTGCGCGCGGCGGATCCCGCGCCGGCGGATGCGATGTATGACCAGTCGGGGGTGTTGTTGGAGCAGGATATATTGCCGGGGGCGCCCAAGATCGTGTTGATCGCGGGGAGCCGGTCGCACGGGCCGGGGGACCATGAGTTTTTTGCGGGGACGGCGATTTTGCAGAAGATGTTGAAGCAGAATGGGGTGAATGGGGTGATGGCGCGGGAGGGATGGCCGAAGGATGAGAAGGTATTTGAGGGGGCGGTGGCGGTGATGATTTACGCGGATGGCGGAGGCGGGCATCCGATGCTGCGGAAGGATGGGGGCAAGTCGCGGCTGGAGATGATGAAGGGGCTTTTGGCCAAGGGCGTGGGGTTTGCGAATCTGCATTATGCGGTGGAGTATCCGAAGGAGAGCGACAAGGATGTGCTGCCGATGCTGGGGGGATATTTTGAGCCGTTCTGGTCGGTGAATCCGACGTGGATGGGGAACTTCAAGAGCTTTCCGGAGCATGCGATCACGCGCGGGGTGAAGCCATTTAGCATTCGGGATGAGTGGTATTACCACATGAAGTTTGTGGAGGGGATGAAGGGAGTGACGCCGATTCTGACGGATGTTCCGCCGGATAACACGCGCGGCAGGGACGGGACGAATGATGCGCATGGGGGGAATCCGGAGGTGCAGAAGCACAAGGGGGAGCCGGAGCACATGGCATGGGCGTATGAGCGGCCGGATGGGGGACGCTCGTTTGGGTTTACGGGGGCGCATTATCATAAGAATTGGGGGGATGAGAATTTTCGGCGGCTGGTGGTGAATGCGTTGATGTGGACGGCGAAGGTGGAGGTGCCGGAGGGAGGGGCGAAGGTGGAGATGGATGCGGGGGAGCTGATGAAGAATATGGATGATAAGAGGCCGAAGGGGAAGGCGGGGGCGGCAGCGGGGGCGGCACCCAAGGCCGATCAACAACAGTTGCAAGGGGACTGGCAAGTGGTCTCGGCTTTCGACGAGAAGGGCCGGCCGGTGGCGGCGGAGAAGGCGCGGTTTGTCTTCAAGGGGGATGTGCTTGCGATTGGGCCCGATCCAAAGGACGCGATGGGAGGAAAATTCAGGCTTGATGCGAATCAGAAGCCCAAGCAAATTGATATGGTGGTGGAAGATGGCGGGGTGTTGCATAAACAACTGGGAGTGTATGAGCTGGAGAAAGACTCGCTGAAGATCAACTTTGCTGGCGAGGGAAGGCCGCGGCCGGCGGATTTGGAAGGCAAAGAGGGGCTGTTTGTTCTCAAACGGGTGGGCAACGAGAATAAATGACTAGTTTGGATGCGCGGGTCGATGGCGATGGAGAGAATGGTATATGAGCGTGCAGCGGCACCTGGTTTTGAAGACGGTGGCCGAGGTAATTGGCTTTGTAGGAGGAGCGATTTTTGTGCTGAGCATGGGGGATGGGTTCAGAATCTGGAGGATCCCATTTCCATGGAGCGCTGCGGTGCCGATTGTGGTGGGGATAGGGGTCGCGTTTTGGGTGTTCAAATTTATTCCGGCGCGGTGCCCGAAGTGTGCAGGAAGCGCATATGCCAAGGGGATGGAGCCGGTGAGGTATGTTTGTGGCGGGTGCGGGCATATTCAGTGGACAGATTAGCGAAAGCGGGAATGGAAGAGTCGTTTCTCCTCTACAAGGAATCCAGGTGGAGTTTGGCGCCGAGGTAGGCGCAGGGGAGGGAAGTGGCGATGAGGGCGAGGGGGTACCAGTGGGGGCCGAATTCGGGGCCTTTGTGCCAGGTGGCGATGGTGGCGGCGGTGCTGAGGACGACGCCGATGAGGCCGAGGATCAGGGCGTGGAGCATGGGGCGGTTGGGGGCGAGGCGGGCGGTGATGGTGCAGCCGGCGATGGCGTAGACAATGCGATAGGCGAGGGCGAGGGCGAAGAGAGAGTTGGACATGGGCTGGCCCCAGGGGGGGAAGATGTGGGTGGCGTGGAGGAGGGCGTCGGTGGCGAGGGAGAGGAGGAAGATGGCGAGGAGGCCGGAGAGGAGGGAGGCGAGGGAGCGGAGGGTGGGGTTGGGAATGGGCATGGGGTGAACTCCTTATCGGACCCCTATTGTGTCGAATAAGGGATGAATTTCCAGTCCTTATTCTAGATTTGGGCGATAAAGTAGAATAAGATTCGCGCAACTGCTCCAAAGTATAATAAGGAACGCCATTTGGATCCCTCTGCCTTCACGTCAAACTCGCCCGGCCGTCTGGTTAAATCATTGCAGGGGGCTTGGACATTCGTGCCAAATCCTCTCCCGCCGAAGTTGAACTGGGGCGAGGAACTGGCGGTAAATCTTTCGGCCGCGGATCGGGCGCTTGGCCAACTCGCGGGGGTGGGCGGCGGTTTGCCAAACCCGCATCTCTTGATTGGGCCCTTCGTGCGGCGAGAGGCGGTTTTGTCGAGTCAGATCGAGGGGACGCGGGCGAGTCTTTCGGACCTTTTGCTCTTTGAGCAAAGTGACGCGGTTGAAAACGATGTGCCGGATGTGCGCGAGGTGTCGAATTATGTCCGGGCGCTTGAATTTGGGCTTGAGCGACGGGAGGAGATTCCACTCGGACTCCGTTTGATCAAGGAGCTGCACCATCATCTGATGACCGGCGTGCGCGGTGGCGACAAGACGCCCGGCGAGTTTCGGCGTGTCCAGAACTTTATCGGGAGCACGAATCGGATCGAAGAAGCGCGGTTCGTGCCGGCCGCGACACAGGTGCTGGACGAGGCCCTTGATGCGTTCGAAAAATATTTGCAGACGCCGGCGACCATCCCGCCACTGGTTCGGCTGGCGCTGCTGCATTATCAGTTTGAGGCCATTCATCCCTTCAATGATGGCAACGGGAGAATTGGGAGGTTGCTGATCACGTTGAATTTGTGCGTGGATGGAGTATTGCCCCAACCTCTGCTCTATCTGAGCGCGTTCCTGGAGAGGCATCGGCAGGAGTATTACGAGCGGCTCCTGGCCGTGAGCCAGCGCGGGGAATGGGAAGAGTGGATTCGATTCTTCCTGCAAGGAATTACCGAAGAGGCCGCGGACGCCGTTGCTCGAGCCGCGCGACTGCTTGCGCTTCAGCGCGACTATCGCTCGCGCGTGCAGAAGGCCCGTTCCTCTTCGCTGCTGATCAAGTTGATCGACGCACTGTTTGTTACGCCCGCGATCACGGCTGGCGGCGTCGGCGAGCTGCTGTCGATCACCGCCACCCCGGCCCAGAACGCGCTGGATCGGCTGATTGATGCAGGGATACTTGAGGAGGTTACGGGACAGAAGCGGAATCGGGTTTATCTGGCACGGGAGATTGTCAGGGTGATTGATGAGGACGGACCGCCACGATAGTCGCCCGATGAAAACTGTCCCCGTCCCGGTTTCACGGCCCACGAGTGCGCTTGCGGCGCGCCAGCGTCAGAATTGTCAGTCCGAGAAGCGCCAGCGCTCCCGGCTCTGGAGCCTGCTGCGAATAAACAATGCTATCGACAGCGATCGCCAAATCGCTTGCGTGGGTGAATAGATCGATCCCTCCGCCATCAGAATTCACCCGATCAGTGAATGTGGAGAGTGGAAACACCAGATCGTGAAATGCACCATCAACGGAAAGTGCGGAAGTCACATTTTTTTGAGTGAACCCTGGACCGGTGTACATAAAGAAATCGACACCAACAGAGGAATCGGTGCCTGTAGCGGCCATACGGACGGTGACAAAATTGTAATTGGAAAGATCAATTGGACGGACGTCTTGAGAGTTAGCGGCGCTTTGTGTTCCATTGCCCCACGCCACCCGCGCTCCAGCGCTTCCACCCAAATCGGTCCAGTGAAGGGCTCCACCCGCGACCGACATGCCGCTGTTGTTCTTCCCGCCGTCTCCCCCGGCGATCGCGGCGCAATCAAAACTACAGATCGCGCCGTCAAAATCGGTGGCTCCTCCATCGTGATCCGCAATCACGCGTGAGCTCAACGGTGTGCCAACGCTCCGCACCTCGTTGATTGTCCATTTGAGATTCCCTTGCGAGGCATGATTACGGGTGTTGAGGCCAATTCCTCTGATAAAGGTTTGCTGATCAGAATTCAGTCCATTAAGTAGCACGGTATAGGTGTGCATTCCCGGGGTCACCTGTAAGTCCGGACCTAAAGGGATAAAAGTGCGAGCTGGGGTGGCCGTAGCGAAGAACTGGACGTCGACAGGGGCAGTGCCGTTGTGTCCCATATCAAACTGGAGAGCAGAAAGGCCAGTGAGATCGATCCCCGGGCAGAAACAGTTAATGAATGCGGGATTGTTGTCGTGCGATGAACTAGTGGTCTAACACAGTGTAACCTGCGGGTACAGCCGACGTAGTTTGATTCGCGCGTTGGCGGTTTGGAACTGCCAGTCGATCTTCTTGCTCCGGTTATTCCGATCCGCGTTCCAGATCGACACCCGTTCTCGCAGTGTC
>JBGPEF010000286.1:0-7296 GCA_041482675.1 Tepidisphaeraceae bacterium
GTGGGAGGTTTAGTTATGCGTGGGCTGGGTTTGCGGGGCGGCGGCTGTGGCTGTATTGGGGGCGGTTTTGGGGGCGAATTTGGCGGGGTTGGCGACGAATTCGTTTTTGCACTGTTCGCTACAGAAATGATAGGTCTTGCCGTTGTACTGGGCGGTTGGGGTTTTGTCGTCGATGTCGACCTTGACGCAGGCCAGGTCGTTCTCGTGGACGCAGACCCAGCAGGTGTCCTGGTTGGCCGAGAGGTGCTGCGGTTCGGCGGTGGAGGCGCAGCCGGTGATGGCGAGAGAGAGAAGCGAAAGAAGAACGGTAAAGAGTAGTGCCCTCATGGTGTCTCCATTATAGCGACCAGGACAGTGCAAGTGTGGCTTTATAAGTGGTTTCGATTTGTTCCGCGTTCAGGTCCTGCATGATGGGGACGGAAAATGCCGCGGTGAGGGACCACTGGGGGTTGAAGCGGACGCGGAGGCCGGGGGAGAGATAGAGAGTGGTGCCGCCGCTGTTCTGGTTGGTGCCTTCATCTTCGGAATGGTCCTTGCCGAGCCAAACGCCGGTGAGTTCGCCGAAGATGGAGTATTGGGGGAAGGATTTGATCGATTCGGTGAGTCGATAGGCGACGGCGGTGCCGAAGTCGAAGCGGTCGCCGACTTCAAAACCATCGTGCTTCATGCGAAATGTGTAGATGGTGCTGGCATCGATGGTGATCTGGGAGGTGAGGAAGCGGGAGTAGCCCAGGCCGATCTGATAATCGACGCTGCCGGAGCCGGGCTGACTGGAGGGTTCGAGAGGCTGGCCGTTGCTGAGTTTCACATCATCGCGGCCGGCGGGGAGCTTGATGCCGGCGATGAGGGCGAGGTTGCCGGGTTTACCTTTGAGGAAGCGGTATTTTCCGTTAATCCAAAGGTCGGTGAGGCCATTGGGATCGACGGTGGCGATTTCGGCGGGGCCGCCGCCTTCGGATGTGGCGGCGAGGAAGCCGCTGCCCCAGTAGTAGCCGATCTGGCCGGAGAGCTGGAGGTCGTCGGTGATGCCGTAGGCGGCCTCGATGCTGGCGACGACGCTGTCGGAGAGTGAGTCAAAGTCGCCGGTGCGCCCAGCGATGCGCGCCGCCTCGGCGCGGGAGATGTCTTCGAATTGGGTGTAGTCGAGACGGAAGCTGACTTCGGATTTGCCCTGTTTCATGGTTTCGCCGCTGGTGGTGGAGGAGCCGCCGCCGGAGGTGCCGGGGCCGTGATTAGCGAGGGCGCTGGAGAGAAGGAGCGTGATGAGAGGGGGAATCAGTTTGGCGTGTTTCATCGTCTGAGAAATGGAAGAGTGATCTTGAAGATCAAGGCAATCAATGCGACGGCGACGCCGACGATGCCGACGATGATGGACAGGAAACTGGCGATGCCGCCTTTGATCTCGGGAGAGGCGGCACGGATGAAGCCGAAGAGGCCGAGGGGGATGGAGAGGACGGCGAGGATGAGGCCCCACAGGGGGCGGCCGGAGCAGGAGAGGAACATGGAGCCGAGGGAGGCGAGGACGGCGAGGATGGCGCTGGTGCCCATGCGGGGAGGAGGGCGGAGGGAGTATTGGTCCATAATTGCCTTGCGTTGCGGAGCGGTGAAGGACGGCGGCTGAAGCCGCCCCTACAGCCGCCCCTACAAAGATGTCGCATAGCGAGCATTTCTATTTAGCATAACCGCGGGGGTGGTCTTTGAACCAGTTCCAGGCGGATTGGATGATCTTCTGGGGGTCTTTGTATTTGGCTTCCCAGCCGAGGGTTTGTTTGGCGCGGATGGGATCGGCGTAGAGGGCGACTGCGTCGCCGGGGCGGCGGGGGCCGAGGATCAGGGGGACTTTTTTGCCGGTGACTTGTTCGGCGGTGCGGATGATTTCCTTGACGGAGAAGCCGCGGCCGGTGCCGAGGTTGAGGAAGATCTGCTGGCTGTCTTTGAGTTTTTCCATGGCGAGGATGTGGGCATCGGCGAGGTCGTCGACGTGGATGTAGTCGCGGATGTTGGTGCCGTCGGGGGTGGGATAATCCTGGCCGAAGAGGGTGACTTTGTCGCGGACGCCGAGGATGGCCTGGAGAACAACGGGGATGAGGTGGGATTCGGGGTCGTGGTCTTCGCCGAGGGCGCCATCCATAGCGCAGCCGGAGGCATTGAAATAGCGGAGGGCGGCGAAGGCGAATTTCTTGTTGGCGTTGGCGTAGTCGGTGAGGATTTGCTCGACCATCAGCTTGCTGCGGCCATAGGGGGAGACGGGGGCCTTCTTTTCATCTTCGGTGATGGGCATCTTCTCGACATCGCCGTAGACAGCGCAGGTGCTGGAGAAGACGAAGCGGTTGACGCCGGCTTCCTGCATGCACTGGAGGACGTTGATCGTGGTGGCGACGTTGTTCTGATAGTAAAGGAGTGGTTGTTCGACGCTTTCGCCGACGTAGGCGTAGGCGGCGAAGTGCATGACAGTGTCGATGCGAAATTCGCGGAGGGTGTTGAGAAGGGTGTCGTGGTTGTTGAGGTCGGCGAGGATGGAGGGAACTTTGAGGATTTCGGTGACGATGCGATGGCCGCGGGAGAGGTTGTCGTAGATGACGGGATGGTGGCCGGATTCTTTGAGGCGTTTGACGGTGTGGGAGCCGATGTAGCCAGCGCCGCCTGCGACGAGAACGTTCATGGAGGAAGAGATACCGCAAAGGCGCGGGGGCGAATAGGGTAAATCGCGTGGCGGGTTGGGTCAGGCGGGCCAGGATTCGTTGAGGAAGCGGCCGTTTTCGAGGATTTTGTGGTTGTCGATGGAGATGTGGCCGCCCTGGCGGAGGTCGACGACCATGTCCCAGTGGAGGCCGGATTGGTTGGTGTTTCCGGTTTCGGGGTAGCCAGCGCCGAGGGCGAAGTGGACGGTGCCGCCGATTTTCTCGTCGAAGAGGGTGTTGCGGGTGTACTGCTTGATTGAATAGTTGGTGCCGATGGCGCATTCGCCCAAAAAGCGGCTGCCGGCGTCGATGTCGAGCATTTTGAAGAGGAAATCCTGGCCTTTGGCGGCGGAGGCGTTGACCACTTTGCCATTTTTGAAGGTGAGCTTGACGTCGGTGACTTCGCGGGAGTCGTGGACGGCGGGGAAGGAGAAATTGATCTGGCCGTTGACGCTGTCGATGACCGGGCCGGTGAAGACTTCGCCGTCGGGGAAGTTGTAGTGGCCGTCGCAGTTGATCCATTTGCGGCCGGCGACGCTGAGGCGGACGTCGGTGCCATTGGCGGCGAGCACGTGGTAGTCGTTTTTGCCGTTGAGGAAGTCGGTGAGTCGTTGCTGCTTCTCGCTGATGCGCTTCCAGGCGGCGACGGGGTCGGGCTGATCGAGGAGGCAAGCGGAAAAGACGAAGTCTTCGTATTCGGCAAGGGACATTTCGGCTTCCTGGGCGCAGCCGTGGGTGGGGAACTGGGTGCCGACCCAGTTGAGCTGATGTTCAGAAGCGCGCTTGAGAAAGATGTCCATGAGCGGCTTGCGGGCGGCCTGGCTGATGCGCATGGATTCGGGGTCGCAGCCGGTGAGGGCGCGGGTGTTTTGTTCGGCCCAGATGCCGATGGAGCAGTCCATCTTTTCGTGCTCGAATCTTGTAATCGGATTGACGAAGGAGAGTTGCTCGCGGTCGGCGTTTTTGAGGAAGATTTCCTGGGTCTCTTCGGGGGTGATGCGGGTGAAAGCGTGGCCGCCGGCCGCGACTACTTTGCGGAAGATTTCCAGAACCAGGGGAATGCCGACGGGAGCGCTGGTAATTCGGACAAGCTGGCCTTTTTGGACGGCGACGGAATAGTTGACGAGGACGGCGGCGAGTTTTTCGAGGCGGGGATCGCGCATGGGGGCATTGTATTGGCGGCGGCTATTGCGCCGCAAACAGGCGGGCGGACTGTGGAGCGGGCGGCGTGGCACGGGGATTACTTGCGGAGGAGGTGGATTTGTTGCGCGAGTGAATTTGTCGATTTACGAACTGGAGGTTCGTCATGTTCCGGTTGCTAAAGCTGGCGTTCTATGTGGTGATTGGATACGCGCTTTATGAGTTGTATCTGGGATTCACGCAAGGGGCGGGGAATAGGGAAGAAAAAGCAGAGCGCGGGCAGACCATGAGCGGCCCTGGGGAAGGCATGGAGGAGAGGTCGGAAGAGGCGAGTGGGATGTCAGCCTCGCACAGGGTTGGACGGGGCGTGGTGCATTGAGAGACATCCGGCGCGGCCGGACCGAATAGGATAATTGGAGACGTGAAGGCTTGAAGAAGCGATTGCTTCTTCGCGTCTTCGCGTCTTTTTTGATTTTGGGCGGGGATGGGTATTGTGAGGGGATCGGTGACGTCGCTGCAATCGCAGAGACGCCCAGAAGACGAAATCAGCCACAGATGGGGCACAGATGCACACAGATGAAAATAGGGCGGAAAATTCGAAGTTGGAGTATTACGGGGATGCGCCAGCGGGGAGGGAGGAGGGGCAGGCGTTTGCAAGCGGCGCGGTGATGGTGGCGGTGGAATTTGTGGCGGGGGCGGTGGCGCTGGGGATGGCGGTGGGGTTGATGGAGCCGGGGCCGGTGTTGCGGAGGCTGGGGGCGGTGGTGGGATTGGTGGCGCTGGCCAGGCGGCGGCTGGGATATGTGGATAAATCGCTGGCGATAGCGTCGGTGGCGATGGGGGTGTTGTGCGTGGCGGCGGGGGTGGTGATCTTCACGGGGTGGAGAGTTTGATTGGCCGGGAGTGGGGGTTAAGCTTTTGTGGATGAGCCCTGGAGCACCTGGTGGATTCAATTGTCCGCACTGCGGGCAGCATTACAGCTTGACGTCGGAGCAGATCCCGCAATACGCGGGACAGACGATCGCATGCACGGTTTGTAAGCGGCAGTTTACGGTGCCGACGCAGTTGACGCCGTCGGTGGCGGTGGCGCCGGCAGTGGCGCAGCAGGCGGCGATGCAGCAGCCGGGGGCGGCCCAGCCGATGGCTCAGCCGCAGCAGGGGTTTGCGCCGCCGTTGGGATTTGGGGCCGAGGGGGCGGTGCCGACGGCGCAGTATGCGGGGCCGGCGGGATATCCGCCGCCCGGGTATGGGCCGGGCGGGTATGCGGCGGGGCCGATGGTGTCGCCGCCGACGAGCGGGCTGGCGATTGCGAGCTTGATCTGCGGGTTGCTCTTTTTTATTCCGATTCTGCCGGGATTGCTGGGGGTGATTTTTGGGATCATTGGGATTAATCAGACGCGCCAGGGGCGCGCTGGGGGTCGGGGGCTGGCGGTGGCGGGGCTGGTTTGTGGGGCGGTGAGCTTGTTTATCTGGGGGAGCTGTTTCATGGCCCCGCTGGCGGGTTTCAATCGGGCGGTGAGGACAGCGCAGCAGACTGCGAAACAGGCGCAGTGTTCGAGCAATTTACAGGTGATTGGCATCGGTTTGACGTCGTATACGAACAACAATAACGGGAAGTATCCGCCGAAGCTGGGGGCGCTGATTGAGTCGGGGGATGTGCCGGCGAGTGCTTTCGTGTGTCCGCATACGGCGGATACGCCTGCGCCGGGGAATGGGCCCAAGGGTCAGGCGGCGAATCTGGAGAAGGGGGGACATCTGTCGTATGTGTACGTGGGGCAGAATCTGGACAGCAACTCACCGGATGACGCGGTGGTGATTTATGAGAAGGTTGGCAACCACGGGAACCAGGGGATGAATGTGCTGTTTAAGGATGGGCATGTCGAGTGGTATGACGCGACGCAGACGGCGGTGTTGATGGGGGAATTGAATGCGGGACATAATCCGCCGCAGCAGAAGTGACGTAATGAAAAACCCCGCATATCCATGCGGGGCTCCGAGTCATGCGCAAAAAAAAGTGTGGGAGCGAACCGGGGGGAAGTCCGCTCCCACGAGGAAAGGGGGTGGTGGGGGGGACCACCCCGAGGATCGTGATCCTCATCAAATTTTTCGTTGAACCGGATACTGCCCCGGCCGCCCCATATCACTCAAGTCCTTCTATGCTTCCAAGTCCTTCGATTCTTTTGCGTCGGGCAGGAGTGCCCGACCTACCCAAAATTCCCTCTGGTGGGCAGTGCCCACCCTACATCGTTTTACGTTTCGTGAAACCGGTCTGGATCGTGAGATATTCCCCTGGTCCACCCGATTACATCTTTATTTTACGCTGTGTTTGCCCTTCTGACAACTTACAGGCCCGAATATTAGTGAACCAAAGCTCAGCAGTAAAGAGCCTGATTCAAAAATCTTCCTTGGTGGCCGCTGCCCACCCTAGGTTCGAGAAAAGTGTAGGCAATGCGAGCCGAGAAATCCACCGCCGGGGAAGTTGCCAACAGGCAGGCGCGAAGTTTTTTTGCGGACGAGCATTATAGAAGTGTTTGGCAAGTGGAAGTGGTCGATGCGGGCGGCGGATTGGAAGCCGCTGGCGGCGTGGCCGCGGAGCGAGGGGGTGTTGGTGGAGTGGGCGATGGCGAGGGCGTGGGAAAGGCCGTCCTGGGCGCCTTTCTGGACGCGGTGGAGGTCGAGGAGGCGCTGGATTCGCCGGCCGCGGAAGGCTGGGGAGACATAAGTGGCGTAGAGGTAGCAGGCGGCGGTGCCGGGGTGATAGAGGTGATCGATTTCGGCGACATAGAATTCGTCACGGGTGTAGAGGCCGACGCCGGCGGGCGTTTGCCGGCCGTTTACCTCGATAATGGCGAGGATGGCGGAAGCGCCGGATTGGAGTTGGTCGATGCACCAGGGCTCGTCGAGGCCTTGTTCGGCCTGGATGGAGAGGAGGAGGGGGAAGAGGGGATCGGTGGGGGAGGTGAGCCAGTGGAGGGAGATTTGAGACTTGGGATTTGAGATTTGAAGCGATTGCTGCTCGTGCGCGGTGAGGATGGTGGAGCGGGAGAGGATGTGGAGGGTTTGATGGGTGGGGAGCAGGCGGGAGGGGAGGGATTTGAGGAAATGAGTCATTGAATCATTGAGTTATTGAATCATTGATTGCCAGAGGCCTCAATGAATCAACAACTTAGGGGTATACTACTGCGAATGGTCGAGCCGTCGAAGATATTGGTGGTGCAGCCCAGCTGGGTGGGGGATGCGGTGATGGCTACGCCCACGCTGCGGGCGCTGCGGGAGCTGTATCCCAAGGCGGAGATTTCCTACCTGCTGAGGCGGTATGTGAAGCCGATTTATACGGGAATGCCATGGTGGGACCGCCTGATCACCTATCGCACCGGCCGGACCAAGGGGAAGGCGGGGAAGGGATTGTTTGACCTGGCGGCGCGGCTGCGGTCGGCCAAATTCGATCTGGCGGTGCTGCTGCCGAATTCCTTCA